>JAMWCO010000094.1 GCA_023818785.1 Candidatus Omnitrophota bacterium | reverse complement strand
CATCTTTGATATACAACAACTCTCAAAGGTAAGAAAGGGATTGACAGATTTGAAACTTTTTGATATATTAAAAATCTAATTTAAAAAAGAGGAGGAAGTTATGCCTACATATGAATATGAATGTGGAAAATGTGGATATAGATTTGAGCAGTTTCAAAAAATGACAGACCAACCATTAAAAAAATGTCCTAAATGTAAAGGAAATAAATTGAAGAGATTAATAGGACTTGGTGGAGGTGTAATTTTTAAAGGACCTGGTTTTTATACAACTGAATATAGGAGTGAAGAATATAAAAGAAAAGAAAGGGAAGAGAAAGGGTTATCTTCTACTTCAAGTTCCTGTTCTACCTGTTCAACAAAAACCTGTTCAACTTGTGGGAAATAATTTTACAAGATTAAAGTTTGTAGTAAAAAAAGAGATAAAGGAAAGGTTAAAGGAATTTGCAGAAAATAGGAAGAGAGAAGATAAGATATTTGAAGAATTATGTTTTTGCATTTTGACTCCTCAATCAAAAGCAAAAAATTGTTGGCATTCTATAGAATCTCTGAAAAAGAAAGGTTTATTACTTTCTGGTAAAGAAGAAGAAATAAAAAAGGAACTTAAAAATGTAAGGTTTAAGAATAAAAAAGCAAAGTATTTAATTGAGGCAAGGAATTTTTTTTTAAAGAATGGAAGATTGGCAATCAAATCATTAATAGATAGTTTTAATTCACCATTTGAGTTAAGAGAGTATCTTGTAAAAAATATAAAAGGATTAGGATATAAAGAGGCAAGCCATTTTTTAAGAAATATAGGTTTTGGTGATAATATTGCAATTCTTGATAGACATATTTTGAGAAATCTAAAAAGATTAAGTGTTATTCGCGAAATTCCAAAATCATTGAGCAAAAAGAAATATCTTGAAATAGAGAAAAGATTTATTGAATTTTCAAAAAAAATCAATATTAAACCATCTGAACTTGATTTGATTTTATGGGCAAAAGAGACAGGATTTATTTTTAAATAAAGATAAAAGTGCATTTATATTAAAGAAAAAAATAAAAATACAAAGTAAAAAGTATTATAGGCATATAGTTCCTTCCCCTTTTTTATGTAAAGAATAAAAAGATAGAATTGTCAGAATTAAACCAGAGACAGGATACAATATAAAAATGGGAAAATGAAAAAAAATTTATTTTTAGGAAAGATATATTGAAGTATTCCAAATTAAATAACACAAAATTGTTTGAAAACCAATTGTTGGAGTAAAACCTATAAAAATGCCTGTTGCAAAGGATAAAGATATTTTTAACGGATGGGTTCTTAAAATATATAATTCTTTTCTCCACTCATTTTTTAAAAATTTTAAATTAATCTTTTTCAATTTTTATAACCCTCCATGGTATAAAATCATAAACTATTTCGTTTGTTACAATCTCAGATGAGAAAAATAGATAATCGGGATTTTCAAGTTCTTTTATTTCTATTTTTAAATTTATTCCGTCTGTCTCTTTATTTAAGGATATTCTATATTTTTTTGAAAAGGTATTATTAATTAGAGTACCTCTTTCTTTTGTAACTTTCAATTTTATTTTTGGCATAATATCAAATCTTATATTTTTCTTATATGGATAAAGGTAAAAAATATAATCAATTTTTTCTATTACTTTTTTTTCATGTGAAAGAACTATAGAGATTTCACTATTATTTTTCTTTAATAATACAATTCTAAATGGGGTTGACTTTTTTTTATTATTTTCAAATTCTTCTTTTTCACTTTCAAATTTTATCTCACTATTATCTATAAGTGTTTCATAAAATACCTTATAAAAAATCTCATTTTTTCTAACAAATGAAAAAAACCAGTTTTTCTTAACCACAAGTTGTGATTTAGTTTTATATCTTTTAAAATATTTTCTATATCCGATTCATTAATTTGTAATGGTTTAAGTTCATTCCCTAAAATTGAGAAGATTATACATAAAAAAATAATAATTATTTTTTTCATTTTGTTTATCTTAAAAATTGAGAATCAAGGAATTTTTCATTTATTTCAACTACTATTGGTCTTCCATGTGGACAAACAAAAGGATTATCACATTTAATAAGTTTTTCTATTATATTTTTTATCTCAATTTCAGTTAATTTTTGACCACTCATAATAGATACTCTGCATGCTCTTTTTGCTATATTTTCTTTATCATATTTTTTGATATCTTTTTCTGAAAGAATATTTCTAATAGAAAATTCAATATCTTTTATTAAAAAAGGATAACCATGTATCGCTATTTTATTTTTACTCCATTTTGTTGTTAGAAATCCAAATTTTTCAATAATTTTTTCAACTTTTTCATATACATTCATCTCTTCATAATTTAAATTTATAATTAAAGGTGTTAAAACTTGTTGAATATTTATTTCCCCTTTTTCAATTTCATTTAAAAATTTCTCATAATTGATTCTTTCTACTGCTGCATGTTGGTCAATAAAAAAAAGTAAATCTTCAAATTCAAAAATTAAGTATTTGTTTTTAAATGTACCAACAAAAGTAGCATTTTTTAATTTCTCAATCAATCCCTCTTTCTTTATATCTTTTTCAAATAATATCTCTTCTTTTTCATCAAATAATCTTTCTGTTTCCTCTTTTATTATATTCCCTTTTTCTATTTCATAAGTTTTTTCATATTTTTTTTCTATTTGAATTGTTTCTCCTTTTTTAAATATTTCTTTCAAAATTCCAGTAATATTTTTGCATATTTCATTCTCATCCTTAATTTTTACTTCTTTTTTTGTCGGATGGATATTGACATCAATATTTTCATAAGGGAGTTTAAGAAAAATAGCAAAAACAGGAAAGAAATCAGAAGAAAGGAATGATTGATAAAAATTGTTTATTGTTAAAGATAATGAATAATTATATACAGGCCTTTCATTTACAAAAATAAATTGCATGTTTTTTTGAGGCCTTTTTAAATTTATATCTCCTAATATACATTCAAGTTCAAATTTATCAAATTTATTTTTATAGTAAATTAAAAATTTTTCTTCAATATTTAAGACTTCACAGAATCTTTCAACTCTATTTTCAGAAGGTAAAATATTTATTAAATTACTTCCTTTATTTTTGAAAATAAAACCTATTTGAAAAAAACTTATAGTATATGGAATGAAAATATTTAATAATTTTCTAAATTCTGTAATATCTGATTTTAAAAATTTTCTTCTTGCAGGTATATTAAAGAAAAGTTCTCTCACTTCTACTATTGTTCCTTTAGGTATTGCGCAATCTTTTATACTTAATTTTTTACCTCCTCTTATATGAATTTCTTTTCCAAATTGACTTTTATCTGTTTTACTTTTTAAAATCACATCTGAAACACTTCCAATACTATATAGTGCTTCTCCTCTAAATCCAAGTGTTTTAATATTATAAAGGTCATCTATATCTTTTATTTTACTTGTTGAATATCTCTCAAATATTTTTTCTATATCATCTGGTTCTACTCCTTCTCCATCATCTTTAACATATATAAGTTTTTTACCAGAATTTTCTATATTTACTTCTATTTTGTTACTTTTTGCATCTATTGAATTTTCAATTAGTTCTTTTAAAACAGAAGCAGGACTTTCAACTACTTCACCACCTGCTATTTTACTTATAACTTCTTCAGATAAGAAATTAACTTTTCCCATTTATTTTATCTTTAATTTCTTTAAGTTTTAAAAGTGCATCAATTGGCTTTAAATTTTCTATTTCAATATTTTTTATTTCATTTTTTATTGATTCAAGTTTTTTTATTTCCATTTTTAACTCATCTAATTTACTTTTTTCTTCATATGAAAATAGAGATGGTACTTCAATTTCAACTTCTCCTATTATTTTATCTTTTATGGCTCCTTCAAGTTCAAGTTTTGATAATATTTCATCTGCTCTTTTTATAACTTTTTCAGGGATACCAGCAAGTTTGGCAACATAAATTCCATAACTTTCATCTGTTGCTCCTTCTGTTATCTTATGTAGAAAAATTATATTGTCTCCTAATTTCTTTACACTTACATTATAATTTTTAATTCCTTTATATTTCCCAAGAGCAGTAATTTCATGAAAATGAGTTGCAAAGAGTGTTCTTATTTTTTCTCTGTATAAATATTCTGCTACACTCCATGCAAGTGAAAAACCATCATAAGTACTTGTTCCCCTTCCTATTTCATCAAGTATTATAAGGGACCTATTTGTAAGGTTATTTAATATTTGTGCTGTCTCTGTCATCTCTACCATAAATGTACTTTGTCCCTTTGTTAATTCATCCTGTGCACCAATTCTTGTAAATATTTTATCAACATAACCAATTCTTCCATATTTTGCAGGTATAAATGAGCCAATCTGTGCAAGCAATACAATTAATGCTACCTGTCTTATATAAGTTGATTTTCCTGCCATATTAGGACCAGTTATTATTAAAAGATGGTTTTCTGATGTATCAAGATAGGTATCATTTGGAACAAACTCTTCTACTGATTTTTCTACAATAGGGTGTCTTCCTTCCTTTATTTCAATAATGTAACTTTTATCAACAATTGGTTTGGTATAATTATTTTCAATAGATACTTCAGCAAAAGATAAAAGAACATCTATTTTTGCAATAGTTAAATTTGCAAGGTTTATTTTATGTGAATTTTTAAGTATCTCTTCTTTTATTTTTTCAATTATTTCATTTTCAAGTAATATTATTTTTTCTTCAGCAGTTAATATCTCTTCTTCAAATTCTTTAAGTTTTGAAGTTGTAAATCTTTCAGCATTTATAAGGGTCTGTTTTCTTATATAATCAGAAGGAACAAACTTTAAATTTGGCTTTGTAATTTCAATATAATAACCAAATACCTTATTATAACCAATTTTAAGCGAATTTATACCTGTTCTTTTTATTTCTTCTTCTTGATATTTTGCAAGATAACTTTCACTATTTTCCTTTACCTGTCTTAATCTATCTATTTCTTTATTAAATCCACTCTTTATAACTTTCCCCTCAAAATTAGCAGAAGGTATATTTTCATCTATTGCATCTTCAAGTAAATCCCTTAATTCAGGTATATCTTGGATTTCAAAATAATCAAAGTTTTCAAAAATTTCCTTCCCATATTCAAGTAAATGAGGAATTTTTTGAAGTAGTTTTTTAATCTCAATTATATCCTTTATAGAAGCATATCCATAACTTATTTTTGTAAGCGATTTTTCAGTATCTCTAATATCAGAAAGAATATTTTTTAGTCCTTCTCTCAATTTTTTATCTTTTACAAATTTTTCAACTATATTATGCCTTATTTCAATTTCCTTTATATCAGTAAGTGGATGTAAGACCCAATATTTCAATAATCTTTTACCCATAGGCGTCTCTGTTTTATCAAGTACTTCTATTAATTTTTCTATCTCAAGTCCATTTATAGCAGAAGAAGGAATATAGACAAAGTTGTTATCATTATAAAAACAGATTCTGTCAAGATGGAAAAGACCACTTTTATTTGTTTCTTTTAAATAATCAATTAAAGGTCCTATTGATTTTTGAGCAAAAGGTAATCCTTCTATTCCAAATCCCATTAAATTTGCAACTTTAAATGTTTCAAGAATTGTTTTTCTTGAAATTTCATAATTAAAATGCCAGTCATCCATCGGAGTAATTGTTATATTTTTTATTTTTAAGAGTGGATTTGAAAATATTTCATTTATTTTATCTTTTTGAGTTTCAGGATATATAACTTCATAAACAGGGAGTTTAAAGATTGTTTCTATTAGTTTTATTTTTTCATCACATTGATTTGCAAATATAGTAGAACCACCACTTTCTATAAAAGAATAGCCATATTTTTCTTCAATACATAAAGAAAAGAGATACCTTGCTTCTGGATTTGTTTCATCAATATAAGTACCTGAAGTTAAAACTCTTATTACTTCTCTTTTCACAATCCCTTTTGCTTTTTTTGGGTCTTCTACTTGTTCACATATTGCAACTTTATAACCATTTTTTATTAATTTTGAAATATATGAATCAGCAGAATGGTATGGGATACCACACATTGGGATTTTCCCACTTTTCCCAACATTTTTTGAAGTTAAGACAAGGTCAAGTATTTTTGAAGCAATTTTAGCATCTTGGTAAAACATCTCATAGAAATCACCAAGACGGAAAAATAATAAGCAATCTGGAT
>JAMWCO010000093.1 GCA_023818785.1 Candidatus Omnitrophota bacterium | reverse complement strand
TTTAAATTTTCCTCTATTTTAATTATTTTACCAGGTGCAGGATATAGAGAAAAGAGTAAAGAATTAATTTTTAAACAATTTAAGTATTTAATTAAGGAAAAAATTGGACTATGTATAGTTAACTTTAGGAATTGTGATTTAAAAAAAAGGGATATTGAATTCTTTGAGTTTATTAAAGAATATGTTGCTAAAGTTAGAGGGATAATTAAGTTTATAGCAGAAAATTTTGTGATAGAAGATATCAATGTTATAGGGATAAGTTTTGGAGGTATTATTGGATTTATAGTTTGTTCAATTGAAGAAAGAATTAAAAGGTCTATTTTTTTAATTTCTGGTGCAAACTTTGAATATATAACATGGAAAAGTCTTTTAAGATTTATTTTAAAAAAAGATTGTAAAAGAAATGTATGTAAAAGAATGCATAAAATTTATAAAAAATTTATAGATGCTAAATTATATGAAGAAATTGAAAATTTACCAAGAAAATGTTTTTTATATGACCCTTTTACTTATTTAGAAAATTTAAAAGGGAAAGATATTTTGATGATAAATGGTTTATTTGATATGATTATTCCTTTTTACTCTGTTTTAGAAATAAAAAAAAGATTAAAAAATTGTAAAATTTTATGGTATCCTGGAACACATTTAACTTTAAAATATTTTTTTCCATTCTTTAAGAAGTCTATACTAAAATTTTTAAAAGATGGATATAAATGTAGGTGTTGATATAGTTGAAATTAATAAATTTAAAAATATATGCTATAAATATAAAGAAAGATTTTTTAGAAAAATTTTTTCAGATATTGAAATGGAATATTTAAAGAAAGATAGCGCAAAAATGTGTATTAGTTTTTCTTTTAAAGAATCTATATGGAAAGCACTGCCAGAAGAAATTCAAAGAAAGATTTTTTTAAAAGATATAAAAATAGGATGGAAAGATAATAAACCATTTTTAATTGAAGAAATAAATAATTATAAATTTTTGTTGACTTTTTCACTTATAGGAAGATATGTAGTTACAATAGTTTTATTGTTAAATTATGAATTTGATATTATCTGATATGTATCAAAAGCAATCCTCAACTCTTCATTTGTAGGAATTACAAATATTTTAATTTTAGATGTTTCTTTACTTATTTTTCCTTCTTTCCCAACAATTTTTTCATTTTTTGCTTTATCTATTTCTATTCCGAATACATCCATATTCTCTAATGATTTTTCTCTTACAAGAGACACATTTTCGCCAATTCCTCCTGTAAAAACTATGGCATGTACTAATCCAAGAGCAGCGATATAACTACCTATATATTTTTTTAATCTATAGCAAAACATATCAATCGCAAGTGTTACTTTTTCATCTTTATTATAAAGTGGTAGTAAATTTCTAAAATCATTTGAAATTCCAGAAATGCCAATTAATCCACTTTTTTTATTTAGTAATTCATTTATTTCATTTGGTTTTAAATTTAAATTCTCTAATAAATAAAGTATAGCACCAGGGTCTATATCACCAGACCTTGTACCCATAATAAGTCCTTCAAGTGGTGTAAATCCCATACTTGTATCATATGATTTCCCGTTTTTAACAGCGGTTACACTACATCCATTCCCAAGATGACATGTAATTGCGTTTATTTCATATTTCTCTTTTCCCATAATCTCTGCTGCCCTTCTTGCAACATATCTATGAGAAATGCCATGAAAACCATATCTCCTTATTTTATATTTTTGATAGAAGTCATAGGGAAGAGCATATAAAAAAGATATTTTAGGAATAGTAGTATGAAAAGCAGTATCAAAGGATGCTACTTGAATACTTTCTGGAAACAATTTCATACATCCTTTAATTCCTGCTAAATTGTGAGGATTGTGCAAAGGGGCAAGAAATAAGTGGTCTTCTATTTTTTTAATCACCTCATCGTTTATCCTTACACTACTATTAAAACCTTCTCCTCCATGAACTACTCTATGACCTACTCCTTTAATTTCTTTAATGCTTTTTATTTCGTTTTCAAGAAGTGCGTTGGCAATTAGTTCAAGACCTTCTTGATGATTATTTATTTTTAGTTTTTTTTCAAAGTTTACTTTTCCATAATATTTAAAAATAGAAATTTCCTCTCCAATTTTTTCTACATTTCCATAAGAAATAAGTTTTTCTTCTGGCATTTCAAAAAGTTTAAATTTTACTGAAGAACTACCACAATTAATAACAAGTATCTTCATTTTTTATCAAGATATTCCTTAATGAAATCAATTGCCTTTCCAACTGTTTTTATTTCAAGAGCCTTTTCTTCATTCATTTCTATATTAAATTCTTCTTCAAAAGCAGCAACAAGTTCTAAACTTTGAACACTCTCTGCTCCTAAATCCTCAACAAATCTTGATTCCAATTGTATCTTATCTTTATCAATTCCAAGAACTTCTGAAATAACTTTTTTCACTCTTTCAATAATTTCATTATTATCCATCTTCCCTCCTATTTTGTCATCTTTCTACTTTTTTCAATATATAATTTTCTTTCATTTTCTGTTAATTCATAAACTTTTCTTATTGCTTCTTCTTCCTCTATCAAAAGAACTCTTCCCCTTCTTTCCATTGAAATTTTTGCTGTATTAATTGAATAATCAAGGCCATAACCTTTCATAAACTTCCCATTTACAAACCAAATAAAAGATGGAAAATATTTTGGGAGGATGTTGTTGGCTGTTATATTACACATAACTCCCACAATTGTGCCTGTATTAAAAAAACTCCCTATACTTGTTTTTGTATGGTCCCCAATAAAAGAGCCGACTTTTAATTCTTTTGTATCAACGGGTTTCCCATTTAAATATACAGTAACATTTGAATAATCATTTTTTAAATCACTATTTGTTGTTAATGCTCCCAAATTTACAAACTCTCCTATATAACTATGTCCTATAAAACCATCATGATACTTATTTGAATATGAATGAAAAATGCTTTCTTCTACTTCTCCACCAATTCTACAGACTGGACCAATACTGTTTCCTTCTCTTATTTTCGCACCCGGCATTATTTGTGTTTTTTCTCCAATGTAAGAAGGACCTATAATTATTGAAAATGAAAATATTTTAACACCTTCATCTATATATATAGGACCTTCAGAAACATCAAGAACTACAAATGGATAAATTTCAGCCGTTTTAGCAATATAAATATTATTTTCAGAACCATATATACTTGCCCTTTCAGAAAATTTTCCCAAAATTTTTCTTTCATTTCTTTTTTCAAATTCAAATTTAATCATATGGGAATTATAGTGGACGAGATCCCAAGGATATTTTATTAAAACAAAATCTGTTTCTTCTTTTTTTATGTTATCTAATATATTCTTTAAAAATTCGTTTATATCTCCATTCCAATATTTGTTTACATTTTCCTTTTTAATAACTCCATAAACTATTTCTCCATCTCTTAAATATACTTTCTCTTCATTAAAGTTTAGATTAATTTTTCTATCAATAAGCCATCTTCCATTAATGATTAAAAGGTCGTCTTTTAAAAATTCTTCATTATTTACCTTATAATTAAATTTTTTGCTACATAAATTTTTAAGATAATCTCTTACCCATAAATTTATTTCATCATTTGGGACAATAGAAATAATTTTTTCTAATAGTGAATTAAATCCACATCTTAATTCAAAAACTGGTTTGATATATGTGAGAGGTGTTAAATTTATCCAATTCGCATCTTCATATATTAATATTTTCATTTTATCTCCTTTAACTCATTAAACAAGTAATTACAGTAGTAATAATGATATCTTTGACTTTTGCTCCTCTTGAAAGGTCACTTACAGGTTTAGCAAATCCTTGTAAAATAGGGCCATATGCTTCTGCATTACCTAAATATTGGGTTATTTTATACCCAATATTTCCTGCATTTAAATCTGGAAATATAAGAACATTTGCTTTCCCTGCAACAGGAGAGAAATCTTTTATTTTTCTTTTTGCAACATCTTCATTTATTGCAGCATCTACTTGTAATTCTCCATCAATATCAAATGTATTATTTCTCTCTTTTGCTATTTTTACTGCTTTTTGGACTTTTTCAACTGCTGGATGTGAAGCAGAACCTTTTGTAGAAAAAGAAAGAAAAGCAATTTTAGGTTCTTCTTCCATAAGTTTTTTATAGTTTATACCAGTAGTTATTCCAATCTCTGCCAGTTGATTTTCATCAGGACATATATTTACTGCACAATCAGCAAAAAAATAAATTTTCTCATTAGGTAAAGCCATTATAAAAAAACTTGATGGTGTCTTTATCCCTTCTGGATAACCAATAGTTAAAGATGCTGCTTGTATTACACTTGCTGTTGTATTTGATGCACCTGCAACCATAGAATCACATTTACCTGTATCAACCATTAATCCACCAAAAATGAGAGGTTTTCTTACAATTTTTTCAGATACATTTTTACTAATATTTTTTCTTTTTTCACAATATCTATTAACAAATTCAGGAAAATATTCAGAATTTTCTACTTCAATTATTTCTATCTGGGTAATATTATCAATACCGATATTTTTTCCAAGTTCAAAAATTTTCTCTTTTTTACCGATAAGAATAGGGAATACTATTTTTTCTTTTAATAATTCTGAAGATGCTTTTAAAATTCTTTCATCTTCTCCTTCTGGAAAAACTACTTTTTTATTTAAACCTTTAATTTTTTCAATAAATTCATTTATTTTGTTCATTCACTACTCCTTTAAAAAATTCTTAAATTTATTTTTTCTTCTGCTTGATGAGCAAACTTATAATATTTTTTTCTTTTAAGTTTACTTGCTGCTTCTTCATCTAAAATTGCCGTTACTTTTGGATGAAGTTGTAAAGCAGAAGCAGTAATTTGTGAAGTAATCGGTCCTTCAATTGCTTTTGCAACAACTTCTGCCTTTTTAATTCCATTTGCTAACAATATAATTTCTTTAGCCTCCAGTATTGTGCCTACTCCCATAGTTAAAGCAAATCTTGGGACATCTTCTATTTTTTCAAAAAATCTTGAATTATCTTTTATTGTTTGTTCATCAAGTGCAACAAGCCGTGTCCTTGAATAGATTGAAGAACCAGGTTCATTAAATGCAATATGTCCGTCTCCACCAATACCAAGAATTTGTAAATCAATTCCACCTGCTTGTTTAATCATTTCTTCATATTTTTTACAATATTCTTCAATTTTATCAATAGGTATTGTACCGTCAGGAACATGTGTATTTTCTTTTTTTATATTTATTCCATTAAATAGATTCTCATCCATAAAATATCTGTAACTTTGTGGATGTCCTCCTGAAAGACCATAATATTCATCAAGATTGAAAGTAATTACTTTAGAAAAATCAAGACCCTCTTCTTTATGAATTCTTATGAGTTCTTTATATAAACTAATTGGAGTGCTCCCTGTAGCAAGTCCTAAAACAGCATTTGGCTTTTTAATAATTAAATCTTTTACTATTTTTGCTGCTTCTTTGCCTATGTCTTCATAACTTTTCACTATTATCACTCTCATCTTTTCCTCCTTTCTTATTTTTTGATGTTTCTCCTAATTGTTTATAACCAAGAGAAATTCTTCTGTTTTCAGGGTCTATTTCTAACACCATTAATTCTAACTTCTGACCTTTTCTCACAACTTCTGATGGATGTTTAATAGGTGTATCAGAAATGTTAGAAATATGAAGAAGTCCATCAATACCCTTTTCTATTTCCACAAAAGCACCAAAATCAGTTATATGATAAATTTTCCCAGTTACAACACTTCCGACAGGATACTTTTTAGCAATTTCAGGCCAAGGATTTGGTTCAAGTTGTTTTAAACTAAAAGATATTTTTTGTTCATCTTTTTTTATATCAATTACCTTTACTTTAATTGTATCTCCTGGAGCAACTATTTCAGATGGATTTTTAATTCTTCCTGTCCATGAAAATTCTGATATATGAAGAAGTCCCTCAACACCTTCTTCTAACTTTATGAAAGCACCATACTCAGTAATATTGACTACTTTACCTTCAACTATTGAACCTATAGGATATTTCTCTTCAATTTTATCCCAAGGATTTGGTGTTTTTTGTTTTAGTCCAAAAGAAACATTCTGTTTTTCAATATTTACATCAAGAACAACAACTTCTATTTTTTCTCCGATGCTTAAAATTTGAGAAGGATGGCTTATTCTACCCCAAC
>JAMWCO010000092.1 GCA_023818785.1 Candidatus Omnitrophota bacterium | reverse complement strand
TCCCATTTATTATACTCTCCATTTTCTTCTCCTATCTTTGTCAATGCATATTTTGATAATATTGCTGCTTTTTCAAAAGAACCGCCAATTCCAACACCTACAAATATTGGAGGACATGGTAAACTTCCACTTCTTTTAACTGTCTCTATTATAAATTTTTCTATTCCTTCTTTACCAACTGATGGATTTAACATTTTAATTCTACTTGTATTTTCTGAACCAAAACCTTTTGAGATAATTGTAATTTTAAGTTTATCTTGTTGAGATAATGAATAATGAATAACAGATGGTGTATTTGTTCCAGTATTTCTTCTCTCCAATGGAGTAACAACAGAATTTCTTAAATAACCCATTTTACTACCTTTTTCTATTCCTTTATTAATTACTTCATCCATTGTTTTGTAACTTCCCATTTCTATCTTCAAATCAAGTCCAATTTCTACAAATACAATTGTTAATCCAGTATCTTGACATATTGGAATTTTATTTTTTTCTGCAATTTCAATATTCTCAAGGATAATTTTTAGATATTTCTTGGAATACTTCTCTTTTTCCTTTTGATAAGCAATTTCAATTTTTCTCTTTATTTTTTCTGGCAATTTATAATTTATATCAACTATTTTATTTGCAATTTTTTCAATAATCTCCTCTGAATATATTTTTTTCATTTTTCCACCATATAAAATCCAAATTTGTATGATAATAAATAGTCAAATTCCCTAAGAAATTTATTTTTTCTCCTTCTTCCTTTTTTATATTTAAATTTTCAATATTTTTTAAATCAGTTTTTTTTATAAATTTTATAATAGAATTTACTTTATTTGTTATTTTAATGCAATTAATTTCTTCCTTCCCACATTCTTTACAAATTACACCTCCCATTTTTGGGCTGAAAAAAGATATTTTTTTATATTTATTACATTTACAACAAATATCTGTCCTTATTCCATAACCAAGAAATCCAATCAGTTTAATTTTAAATCCCAAAAATATTAACCAAGGTTTATTTGTTACTTTTAAAATTTTCATTGTCTTATCAAGTAATGAAAATATATTTTCATCAGTCTGATTTTCTGAGATAAAAAGGTCTATAAGTTTTAGAATCCAGAAATATATTTTAAAAGATATTTTTTTTTCATAATTGGGAAAATCTATTAATAAGGGTGAACTTAAAAGATTTAATCCACTTTTCCTTTTATATAAAATAGAATGTATATAAGCACCTTCTGAAAAAGTTAAAGGAGAAATTTTACTATTTTCTTTTCTAACTCCTTTTAAAATACCTTTAATTTTACCAAGTTCTTTAGTAAATAAAGTTAAAATTACGCTTGTTTCTCTAAAATCAATTCTTTTCAACACAAACCCTTCAGTTTTTATTGGTGGCATTTGGTGATGAGAAAAATCCCATAGAAATAATAAGTTTAAATGCCTGTTCTACTGAAATATTTAAAACTTCTACATTATTTTTTGGAAGTATCAATACTATTCCTGTGCTTGGATTAGGAACAGTTGGAATAAATATACAAAAAGAATTATTATCAAATTCATTTGTAATAAATCCTATTGTATACATTTCATTTGAAAATTTAATTTTAACAACCCCTTTAAATATATCTGTTTTACTCTCTGTTATTCTTTTAACAAGCCCTTTTATAAAACCAAATATCTTATTTAAAAATGGAAGATTTTCAAAAAATGTCTCTATTAAATTAAGCAATTTCCTTCCCAAAAAATTGTTTGCAATAAAACCTACAAAAAGTATTAGAAGAATTAGCGAAATTAAACCAACTCCAGGAGTATATATATTTGGAAAGAATTTTTTAAAAAAATTTCCAAGTATATTTTCTAAAAATGTAAATATTTTGAAAAGTATCCATAAAGAAAGTGCAATAGGAACAATAAAAATAATCCCTGAAATAAAATGTTTTTTTAATGTTTTCATCTTTAATCCCTCCATAAAATTTGAAAAAGAAGCACTGTTATTATTATACCTATAATTCCGCCAATTATTACCTCTTCAACACTATGTATTTTTTTTGTTATTCTACTCTGTGCAACCCAAATAGAAAGTAAAAGAACAAGTGGAGAAATTACAGGATAATCTTTGAAAGTTAAAATTGATATTGCTGTCCATATACTAAAAGATATTCCACTATGAATACTTGGCATTCCTCCTGTAAGAGTAAACTTCTTCTCAGAAATAAATTTCAAAATCAATGTTAAAAAAGATACTATAATTAAAACAAAAAATGTAAAATACCATGAAGAACTTGCAATATTAACAAATATGTTTCTAAATTCAGAAGGAAAATATTTTATAAAAATTAAATATCCACATATAAATGCAAATATTGATGAAATAAGAACTGATGCAGCACCAATATCTTTAATTGTTTTAACTATCTCTTCTTTATCTATATTTTCAGAAAGAATCTCAAAAGCAGTATTAGTTATTTCAGAAACTATAACCATTGATATAAAAATCATAATTATTAATACTTCAGTAAAAGGAATATGAAAAAAAAGAGAAAAGATTATTACAAAAAAACTTATAGATAGATGTATTTTAAAATTTCTTTCTCTTTTTAATACAAAAAATAATCCACTAAATGCTGAAACAAAACTTTCAAGTAAAGAAGAATTTTTTTTATTTTTCATTTTTCATAATAATTTCAAAAATTATATTCTGTTGTTCAAACATCTTTTCCCTTTCATTTTCTTTATAATCTTTATAACCCTCAAGATGTAAAATTCCATGAATTAAAACATAAAGAATCTCTTCTTCAAGTTTCTTAAAATAAAAGTTTGCATTTTTTTTACATTCTTCAACTGAAATAATTATCTCTCCATAATTTTTAGAATATTTAAATGTTAAAACATCTGTAGGGCTATTTCTATTCAAAAACTTCTTGTTGAGGTCCTTTATCGTCTTATTATTTACTAAATAAACTGAAATTTTTTTAATAGAACTTTTAATATTTTTTACTAATTTTCCAATCTTTTCTTTTAAAAATTCCTCATTAACCTTTATCTTTCTTTGTTTCTGAAGAATATTTATTTCTACTTTTTTTCTCATAATTTTCATAAGCACTTATTATTTTCTTTACAAGTTTATGTCTCACAACATCTCTGTTTGTAAAATAGATAAATTTAACTCCTTTTATCTTGGAAAGAATTTTCTGTATTTCAACAAGTCCAGATGTTTCAGAAGATAAAGGGTGGTCAATTTGAGTAATATCTCCTGTTATAACTATTTTTGAATCTACTCCAAGACGTGTTAAAAACATTTTCATTTGAGCAAAAGAAGTATTCTGAGCCTCATCAAGTATTATAAAGGCATTACTTAAAGTTCTGCCTCTCATATATGCAAGCGGTATAACTTCTATAATTCTTCTTTCTTGCCATCTTTTCAATTCTTCATATTTTAGTAAATCAAAAAGAGAATCATAAATTGGTTGGAGATATGGTTTTATTTTTTCTTCAAGGTCTCCAGGTAAAAAACCAAGCCTTTCTCCTGCTTCAAGTGCAGGTCTTGTCAAAATCATCCTTTGAAAATTACCTTTTTTTATTGCTTCTATTCCACAAGCAACTGCCAAATATGTCTTTCCAGTTCCAGCAGGTCCTATTCCAACAACAAGGTCATATTTTTTTATTGCCTCTACATAACTTTTTTGTTTTGGTGTTTTAGGAAATATTAATTCTTTTTTTGAGTTTATAAAAATACCTTCTTTCTCTTTCTCATCCTCTTTTTTTATTTTTTCTTTTTTTTCAACTAACATCAATATATCTGATTTATTTATAGACTCTTTCCTTCCTTTAGTTCTTAAGATTTCATATAAAAGGTCTATCGCTTTTTCAACTTTTTCAAATTCTCCTTTAAATGTTAATAAATTCCCTCTTGCAAAAATTTCAATCCCAAAAAGATTTTCAATAAATTCTAAATTTTCGTCTCTAATACCGTAAAGAATAAGGGCTTCTTCATTTGAAATTTCTATCTGTTTTTTAATAATCATTTATGGTATGAGTATTTTTGTTCCAGGAACCAAAATATTAGGATTTTTAATAATATTCTTATTTACCTTATATATTAACTCCCATTTTCTTGTATCATTATAAAACTTATAAGCAATTTTTTTTAGTGTATCCCCTTTCTTTATTACATAGTACTTTCCTTCTTTTGGCTCCTCTTCTATTATGGGTTCTTCAGGTTTTGTTTGGATAGTTGCTCTTAATCTATTAATTTCACCTATTATCTGGTTTGCAACTGCAATTGACCTTTCACTTGATTGATTTGCTGACCTTATCGCTTCTTCCGCTGCTTTATTCGCTACTTTTATTGCTTCATTTGATGCATCTATTGCTTTTTGAGATGCTTCATTTGCTACTTTAATTGCTTCTTCTACTGCTTTATTCGCTGCTTCTATTGCTTTTTTAACTTCCTTTTCTGTAAATTCTCTATTTTCATTGATTGCTTCTATTGCTTCATTTATCTTTTTAATTGCTTCTTCTGAATTAGCCTTTGCTTGATTACTTATATTTAAAGATTCAATTGCTATTTTTTCAGCATTTTTACTTATTTCAAGAGATGTCTCTGCAATAGAAATTGCTTGAGTTAATTTCATATTTACAATTTCTTCAAATGATTTTTTTGGCTCTTTTTTTGTTTGATATGTCGCACAACCACTTAAAAAAAGAATAAAAATTAAAAAAAATTTTATTCTTCCCATCTTGCCTCCCTTTTTTTAAAATATACCATTATTCTTCTAAAATGTCAACTTTTATTCTATTCTCTTTTAGTAATCTTTTCTCAACTATATTAGGCGCATCTGTTAAAAGACATACTCCTTTTTGTGTTTTTGGAAAAGCAATTGTCTCTCTAATACTTTCTTCTCCAAGTAAAAGCATTATCAACCTATCAAGTCCAATCGCAATACCTCCATGGGGAGGAGCACCATATTCAAGCCCTTCTAATAAAAAACCAAACCTTTGAAGATAAACTTCTTTTTCTATACCAATAATTTCAAAAATCTTTTCCTGAAGTTTCCTCTTATGAATTCTTATACTTCCACCACCTATTTCTATACCATTTAAAACGATATCATATGCTCTTGATTTTACCTTTAATGGTTCTTTTTCAATAAATTCTATATCTTCTATTTTAGGTGATGTAAATGGATGATGCACTGACTCTATTCTTTTTTCTTCTTCATTATATTCAAAGAGTGGAAAATCTACAACCCAAACAAATGATAATTTATTCTTTTCTTCAATAATTTTTTCTTTCATATTATCAATCAAGGTTTTCAATACCTGATTAACCCATTTTTCATCACCACCAATAAATAATAAAATTCCATTTTCTCTAAGAAAGGAGAAATTTTTAATCTTTTCTATAATTTCATTTGAAAGATATTTTTTAAAAGGACTTTGTATTTCATTACTTTTAAATCTTATCCATCCCAATCCATTTCCACCTAAATTTTTTATAATTTCGTTATACTCTTCTATATTCTTTAAAGAAATTTTGTCATTATTTTTTACAAAAAATCCTTTAATTAAACCTCCTTTTTCTATTATCTCTTCCAAAACTTTTATTCCACTTTTTCTAAAAATTTCTGTTAAATTAATAAATTCTGTATTTATTCTTAAATCAGGAGTATCTGTCCCATATTTTTCAATAGCCTTTTGGTATGTAATTCTTTTAAATGGTATTTCAACATTTATATTAAATGTTTTCTCTATTGAATATTTTAACAATGATTCAACTATTGAAATAATATCATTTTCTTCAATAAATGACATCTCAATATCAATTTGTGTAAATTCTGGTTGTCTATCTGCTCTTAAATCTTCATCTCTAAAACATCTTGCTATTTGATAATATCTATCTAAACTACCTATCATTAAGAGTTGTTTAAAAAGTTGAGGTGATTGTGGTAAAGCATAAAATTTACCAGGATTTAATCTGGATGGAACAATAAAATCTCTTGCACCTTCAGGAGTACTTTTTGTTAAAATTGGTGTCTCAATTTCAATAAAATTTTGATTTTTTAAAAATTCTCTTACATAAAATAAAAACTCTGCTCTTTTAATTAAATTCTTTTGCAAACTTTCTCTTCTTATATCAAGATATCTATATTTCAATCTTAAAAATTCATTAATCTTTTCCAAATTCTCTATTTCAAATGGAAGGTCTTTACACTCGTTAAGTATTT
>JAMWCO010000091.1 GCA_023818785.1 Candidatus Omnitrophota bacterium | reverse complement strand
TTAATTTTTTCAATTAATTCCCTATAATCAATAATTGGTCTATTCATCTTTTTAAGTATTTTTTCTGATATATGTTGGATTGGAATATCAAAATATTTACATATTTTTTTACTTTCTCCTATTTTTTCAATTAAATCATCTTTAATATGTCCTGGATGCATATACATTACTCTTATCCATTCAAAACCAAATTTTTCAAGTTCATCCAAAAGTTTAATTAAGTTACTTCCATCATTTAAATCAACTCCATAATTTGTTGTATCCTGTGCAATAAGTATAATTTCTTTAAAGTTTAATTTTTCAATATTTTCTGCTTCTTTCAAAATATCCTTCATTTTTCTACTCCTTAAAGGACCTCTTAATTTTGGTATTAGACAATAACTACAAAAATTTTTACATCCATCAGATATTCTTATGTATGCATATGGGAAGGTTGTTATAAATCTTGGGAATTCTTTACTTTCAAAACAATTTTCTTTTATATTAACAATTCCTCTTTTATTCTCTTTTATTATTTTAAAAACCTCTTCTGGATTCCCAACCCCAACAATTCCTTTTACATTTTTATATTTTTCAAGTAATTTTTCTTTTTCTCTTTGAACAAGGCATCCCCATATTATTATTTCTTTATTTTCTTTTAAGACCATTTCTATATTTTCTTCTGACTCTTTAACAGCATCTTTTATAAATCCACAAGTATTTATAATAACTAAATCTGCTTCTTTGATTGAATTTGTGAAGATAAAGCCCTCCTGGCCACATATTGCAATAAGTTGTTCTGTATCAAAAAGATTTTTAGGGCATCCAAGTGATATAAATGCAATTTTCATTATAACTTATTCCAATTGATTTTCTTGTTGAGAATTATTATTTTCTTCTATGTTTATAAGAACTTTTCTTGGTTTACCTTCCTGATAAGGACCAACAATTCCTTCCTCTTCCATCCTTTCTATTAATCTTGCTGCTTTATTAAAACCAATTCTTAATCTTCTTTGCAACATAGATATAGAAGCAATTTTTGTAGTTATTACAATTCTTTTTGCTTGTTCATATATGTCATCTTCATCACTATATTGTTGCCCAATTATTTCAGGTATCTCAACTTCTTCTATCCCTTTCCCTTCAAGTATTTCCATATTATATTCTGGTATTCTTTGCTTTTTAATATATTCACATACATTCTCAATTTCCTCATCTGAGATATAACTTCCCTGAATTCTTATTAAATTTGAACTTAAAGGTGGCAAAAATAACATATCCCCTCTTCCAAGTAATTTTTCAGCACCAATTCTATCAAGTATTGTTCTTGAATCAAATTTAGATGTTACTTGAAAAGATATTCTACAGGGTAAATTTGCTTTTATTACACCAGTTATAACATTTACTGAAGGTCTTTGAGTTGCTAAAATTAAGTGAATTCCTGCTGCTCTTGAGAGTTGTGCAAGTCGTATAATACTATGTTCTATTTCATTTTTTGCAACAGTCATTAAATCAGCGAGTTCATCAATAACGACTACTATATAAGGTAATTGTTCTGAAGGATTTGTAATATTATAATTTTCCAGATTCCTTACTTTCATTTCTGAAAAAAGTTTGTATCTTCTTGACATTTCTCCTATTAACCACTTTAAAGCATTTACTGCTTTTTTAATATCAACAATAACAGGGCATAATAAGTAAGGAAGGTCATTATAAAGAGTAAGTTCAACCATTTTAGGGTCAATCATAATAAATTTTACTTCATCTGGATTTGCTTTATATAAGATAGAAGTTATTAATGAATTGAGACATACTGTTTTCCCAGAACCAGTAGCACCAGCAATTAATAAATGTGGCATTAATTTTAAATCAGTTACAATTGGTCTTCCCATTATATCTTTCCCTATTGCAAGAGTTAATTTTGAATTTGATTTTTGGAATTCTTTGCTTTCAATTATTTCTCTTAAATAAACAATTGAAATTTCTCTATTTGGGACTTCAATTCCAACAGTTGATTTATTTGGTAATGGAGCAACTACTCTTATTGTTGTAGTTTTTAAGTTCATGGCAATATTATCCTGGATTTTAAAAATCTTTTGAACCTGAATCCCTGGTGCAAGTTGAACTTCAAACATTGTAACTCTTGGTCCTTGGTTTATTTGAACGACTTCTCCTTCTATATCAAATTCTGATAATGTTTCTTCTATTACTTGAGCATAAATTTCAAGGTCCTCTTTTGTTTCTTTTTGAGTTGGATTACCTATTTTTAATAGGTCTATGGATGGAAAATTGTAAACAACTCCTTTTTGGTGTGATAAATAAGTTTTTTTTAGTTTCTTTTTTTCCTCAATAACAGGTATTTTTTCTTCGCTCAAAGGAACTTCTATTTTTTCCTTTTCTCTAACAATTTTTTTCCTCTTTGGTTTTTCAGGGATTATAATTTTTTCTTTACTTAAAAGATAATTTTCAAAAATTGTTTTAAATGGTTCAAAATATAATTTATAACTTATTCCAATAAATGAAATTCCAAGTATTCCAAGGATAAAAAATATTCCTTTTTCTCCAAAATATTCTTTCAAAAATGGCCCTAAAATAGCACCAAAAAATCCACCATTAAAATTTTGAGATTCTGATTTTATTGTGAAAAATATAGAGGATATAAATAGAATTCCTAAAATGCTAAAAAGTTTTTTCCATAACTTTTCCTCTTCACCCCATATAATATTGTATCCAACAAAAAGCAACAAAATTACAAAAAGATAAGAACTTTTACCAAATAGAAAAAGTAAAAATCCTACAAGATAACAACCAAATTTACCACCAAAATTTTTTATGTTTTCATTTACAGGGAATCCAATTTGACAAAATTTAAATGTTGGGTCAAAAGGATCATAAGAAATAAATGAAAAGAATAGATAAATAGCAAATCCAAAGATTAAAACACCTTTTACCCAATTTTCTAAATTTTTCCATCTCATATTAAAAAGTTTACTCCTAAATTTACTATTTGACAACAAAATTTTGACAGAAGAAAAGGAAAATGTAAAATAAAAAAATAAAAAGAGGGAGGCAAAAAATGAAAATAAAAACAATTAAGGATAAAAATTATAAAGGGAAGAAGGTTTTCTTAAGAGTTGATTATAATGTACCTATTGAAAAAGGAGTGATTGTAGATGATACAAGGATTAAAGCAACTATCCCAACAATTGAATATTTACTTTCTCAATCTGCATCCTTAATCATTGCTTCACATCTTGGAAGGCCTAAGGGGAAGGTTGTAGATGAATTTAGTTTAAAACCTGTTGGAGAAAGGTTATCAAAGATTTTAAATAAAGAAGTAAAATTTGTTTCTGATTGTATAGGAGATGAGGTAAAAAATATGGTAAATTCTTTAAAGGAAGGAGAGATACTGCTTCTTGAAAACTTAAGATTTCATCCAGAAGAAGAGGAAGGGGATGAAGATTTTGCAAAAGGACTTGCTTCTTTAGCAGATTGTTATGTTAATGATGCTTTTGGAACATGTCATAGGGAGCATGCATCTATTTATACAATCACAAAGTTTACAAAGGATGTTGCTGCTGGTTTTTTAATTGAAAAGGAAGTTAGTGCTCTTTTAAAATTACTCTTAAACCCAGAAAAACCATTCCTTTTAATTCTTGGAGGAGCAAAAGTATCTGATAAAATTGCCATGATAAAAAATCTTCTTGATAAAGTAGATACAATTATTACAGGTGGAGTTATGGCGTATACATTTATTAAAGCAAAAAACTGGGAAGTTGGTGATTCAAAAGTTGACCAGGAAGCAGTTGGTCTTGCAAAAGAAATTATTAAAGAAATAAATAAAAGGCATCTTGAGTTTCATACACCCCTTGACCATGTAATAGTTCAGAAAGTTTCAGAGGATGCAGTTCCAATAATTACGGAAAGGGGGACTGTTCCACATGGATGGATTGGAGTTGATATAGGACCACAGGCAATTGAAGAATACACAGATTGTATAAGAAGAGCAAAAACGATTTTTTGGAATGGACCTATGGGAATTTATGAAATAGAAAAGTTTGCGAGGGGAACTATAGAAATAGCAAAAGCGATAGGAAATTCAAATGCATATTCAGTAATAGGTGGTGGGGATTCAATTGCAGCAGTAAATAAAGCACAAGTTTCTGATAAAATATCTCATATATGTACAGGTGGAGGTGCTTCTCTTGAATTTCTTGAAAAAGGGACGCTTCCTGGGATAGAAGTTTTAAAGGAAGAATAAAAATTATTTTTTAAAAAATCTTGGTATATTCTCTATTCTTCAAAAGGAGAAAAAATGAAAAAATTTCTTATAGCAGGTAATTGGAAAATGCATAAAACACCAAATGAATCAATAATTTTTGTTAATGAACTTTTAAGAAGAATAAAAGATTATAAAGATAGGGATATATTAATATGTCCTCCTTTTACTTCTCTTTATCCTATTTCTCAAATACTTAAAGATAGACCTATTAAACTTGGTGCCCAGAATGTTTATTTTGAAAATGAAGGTCCTTATACTGGTGAAATTTCTCCTTTGATGCTTAAAGATATTGGTGTTGAATATGTTATATGTGGACACTCCGAAAGGAGAAATATCTTTGGAGAAACAGACGAAATTATTAATAAAAAAGTAAAAAAAACTGTAGAAATGGGGATGAAAGCAATATTATGTGTTGGTGAAAAATTAGAAGAAAGAGAGAAAGGGAAGACATTTGAAATAATTGAAAATCAAATAAAAAAATCTCTTGAAAATTTTGATAATATAGAAAATCTTGTAATTGCATATGAACCTGTTTGGGCTATTGGAACAGGAAAAACTGCACAACCATCCCAAGCAGAAGAAGTTCATATTTTTATAAGAGAACTTATAAGCAGAATTTATAATAAAGAGTTTGCAGAAAATCTTATTATTCTTTATGGAGGGAGTGTAAAACCAGAAAATATTGACCAGTTGATGAAAGAGAAAAATATAGATGGAGTTTTAGTTGGCAATGCTTGTTTGAAAGTGGATTCATTCTTAAGGATAATTGATTATAAAATTTTATAAATGGAGAATTTGAATGAGAAGGTTTTAGTTGAGTTAGCAAAAAAAGGGAATAATGATGCATTTGTTTCCCTCCTTAAAAATGTTGAAAATAGGTTGTATAAAGTTGCATATGTAATCTCTCCGGATGAAGTGGAAGATATAATTCAAGAAACATTTTTACAAGCATATTTAAGTATAAAAAAATTTAAAGGCATCTCTTCTTTTTATACATGGATTTACAGAATTATGATGAATATAATTTATAAAAGAAATAGAAAAAAAAGGCCTTTAATTAAAAATGTAAATATTGTCTTTCAAAATGATGAAGAATTAAAAGAAAAAGTGAGAGAAGCACTAAAAAAACTCCATCCAAAATTAAATGAGGTAATAACACTTTTCTATTTTGAAGAATATTCTATAAAAGAAATTTCAAAAATTTTAAATATTAAAGAAGGGACTGTTAAATCAAGATTATTTAAAGGTAAAAAAGTTCTTAAAAAATTTTTAGAAAATAAAAAATGAACCTTTTTGATAAAAAATGGAACTAAATAAATAGGAGACAAAAATGGAAAATGGATTTGAAAAAGTTGAATATGGTTTAAGATTACTGAAAAAAGATACTGAAAAGATTGATAAAGAAGTCAATTTTGTTGATAAATTTTCCAAATATATAGTGAAAGAAAAAAATTATTCATTTAAAATGAAATATATTTTAACTTATACTTTCATTTTCCTTTTAATTTTGAATCTGTTTGTAACTATTGAAAAGTTAAATTTAGAAAAGGCAAAAAAATCTTATATTGTTAATTTCACTGAAAAAAAAGATAATTTACCAGAAACTCTTAATATTTCTTTAAATAAAAATAATAAATGTGAGAAAAAAGAAAATAGGATTACAAATCTCAAAAGTGTGAAAGATGAAAATGTGTCACCGATAGAAGAATCAATAAAATTTACAGAAGAAATAAATAAGATTATTGATTTGTTTTCTGTTAATTTAAACATAGGAGGAAAAAATGTTGAAATTTAAATATATTTTTGTTTTTTTTATTTTTTCTTCTTTTTGTTTTTCTGATGAAGTGATTGAAAATTTTTTTAATCAATTAAAAAATTTGAAAGAAAAAGCACAATTTTTAAGAATAGAAACTATTGAGGGGAAGATAAAAGGAGAAATTTATTTTTCTGATCAATCATTTAAAAATTTAAAGGCACCATTTTCAAAAATATTTCAAAAAGAGTTACCACAGAACTTAAAAATAAATGGCTATTTAAGAGGGAAAACTT
>JAMWCO010000090.1 GCA_023818785.1 Candidatus Omnitrophota bacterium | reverse complement strand
AGTGAATATTATTTTTCTGGTATTAAAATAGGTAAAATAGTTAAAATTTCAAAAGAGTTAAATTCACTTTTCTTGAAAATTTTAGTAAAACCATATATATCCTCTTCTGGTTTTGAGGAGGTAGTCATTGGTGAATAGAAAATTTTTTCTTATTTTGGAACAAATTTTAGTAGTTTCTATTTTGCAATATATTTTTTATAATTTTTTTAATTTTAAAATAGTTCCATCATTTTATCTAATCTATCTTTTATTACTTTCATTTAATGGGGAAGTTGAAGTTTCTATTTTTTTAAGTTTTTTATTAGGAATTATAAATGATTTATTTACCAAAGAACTTTTGGGTGCTACTTCAATAAGATATCTTTTACTTGTTTATTTCTCATCGTTTTTTGTGGTAAAATCAACAATAAGTAAAAGTAGTTTAATTTTTCTTTTTAGTTTTTTATATTTTATTTTACTTATTTTTAAGAAAGAAGGCCAATTGATGTGGAATAGTTGGGTTTTGTTAAAGTATGCATTTTTATTTTCTTTTTACAATTTTTTAATAGGGATTTTTGTTGAAATTTTTGTAAAAGAGATAAGTAGGAGATGGGAAGAGAGATTTTTTTAAAAAAGTTTATAAATTTTTTTATTTATATCATCCTTTTAAGATGTTTTTATCTTCAAATAATAAGGTATCCATATTATTATCAACTTTCTATTAGAAATTGTATAAGAACAATAGAGACAGGTATTCCCAGAGGAATAATTTATGATAGGAATGGTAGGATTCTTGCTAAGGATGCGCCTTCAGCAAATCTTGTTTTTGTGCCTTATGATATAAAAGATGTTGAAAATGAAATAGAAATACTCTCAAATATAATCGGTTTTGATAAAGAATATATTAGAAAAAAGTTGACAAAAAAATATATTAATCCTTTTGACAGAGTTATTTTGAAGAGAGATTTGAATAGTATAGAGATTTCATTGATTGAAGAAAACTTACATAAATTACCTGGTATTTTTGTTCAGGAAGGGATAAAAAGAATTTATCCATTTAGTAAAAAAACTGGACATTTACTTGGATATCTTGGAGAAATTTCTCAATCACAACTTGAAAGGTTAAAAGAAAAAGGATATAAAATTGGAGATATAATAGGACAGGATGGAATAGAAAAGCAATATGATGAATATTTAAAAGGTCTTCCTGGTGGAATACAAGTAGAAGTAGATGCTCTTGGACATCAAAGGAGAATATGGGGGAAGAAAGAAGGGGAACCTGGCAATGATTTAATTCTTACTATTGATGCTACAATTCAAGAAATTGCTTATGAAGAACTTAGAGATAGAAATGGTTGTGTTGCTGTTATAGACCCAAGGAATGGAGAAATTCTTGCAATTGTTAGTAATCCTGTTTTTGACCCTAATAATTTAATCTATTATCTTGATGAGAAAAAACATCCTGAAAAACCATTTTTAAATAGAGTAATAAAAGGGCAATACCCTCCAGGTTCTATTTTCAAAATAATAACTGAGATTGCAGCACTTGAAACAGGAACTATTAAGGAATATGATAGGGTAGAATGTACAGGGATTATGGAGGTAAGTGATAGAATATTTCATTGTTGGAAAGAAGAAGGTCATGGATGGGTTGATATAAATCTTGCTTTACCATTTTCATGTAATATATTTTTTGGAACCATAGGGATGAAATTGGGTGTTTCAACTTTGATAGAATATGCAAAAAGATTTGAACTTGGAAAACCAACAGGTATTGATTTACCAGGAGAAGCATCTGGATATATCCCTATGGTTCAAGAAGCAGACCCATTAAATCTTTCAATTGGACAGGGACCTATTACCACAACACCAATTCAACTTTTATCTTTGATTTCAACAGTGGCAAATGGAGGTAATATTTGGCAACCATTTATAGTTAAAAAAATTATTTCTCCAAAAGGTGAAATAATAAAGGAGTTTACTCCAAATATGAAGAAAATAGTGCCTATTGATTCAGAAACACTTGATATATTAAGGAAAGGATTAAAAAATGTTGTAGAGTTTGGAACTGGAACGAGAGCAAAGGTTGAAGGACTTGAGATAGCAGGAAAAACTGGAACTGCTCAAAGGGCTGCAGCAGAATTTGAATTACCAACACATGGTGCATTTGTTTGTTATGCTCCTTTTGATAATCCTAAAATTGCTGTTGTTGTCTTTCTTGATTATGGTTCTTCTCCACAGGCAGCAGAAATAGCAGGCAGAATATTGAAAAGGATATTTATACCAGAAAAAATAGAGGATAAAAATGAAACAGAAACTGAAATATTTGATGAATAGTTTCAAAGAAAAAAATATTATTTTTTTATCTTATCTTTTGATATTTATTGGTATATGTATTCTTTTTAGTGCTTCAAAAGGAGTTATAACTAAGGAGAGTTTTTTTATCAAGCAAATTCTATGGGCTATTATAGGTTCAATTTTAGTTTATGTTTTCAGAAATTGGAATTATAGAAGTTTAGAAAAATTTGGATATTTATTTTACTTTATAATTCTTATTTTACTTTCAATTGTTTTGATTAAAGGAGAAGGAAGAGCATCCAGATGGATAGGTCTTGGATGGTTTTATTTCCAACCTTCTGAATTTGCAAAACTTGTAGTAATTCTTGTTCTTTCTTCTTTTTTATCAAAAAGGGATATAAGAAAATTTCCTGTTTTGTTAGTTAGTTTAATAATTGTTGGGATTCCATTTTTACTTGTTTTTAAACAGCCAAATCTTGGAACTGCAATTATCTTCATTTTAATTTTCTTAGGAATAAGTTATATAGCAGGAATAACAAGGAAGCAATTAATAGGTCTTTTTTTACTTGCAATTATTTCTTCTCCTTTGATATGGATGATTATGAAGGATTATCAGAAAGAAAGAATTTTAACTTTTTTAAATCCAATGAGAGACCCTCTTGGTAAAGGATATAATTTACTTCAATCAAAAATAACAATTGGTTCAGGTGGTTTAATAGGTAAAGGTTTTATGAAAGGGACCCAGACAAAACTTGCTTTTCTTCCAGAATACCATACTGATTTTATTTTCTGTGTTATTGCAGAAGAATTTGGTTTTTTAGGAGTGATAATTTTTACCCTTTTGTATTATTATTTTTTAAGTAAAATTGTTGAGATAATATATATAAGAAAAGATATCTTTGGTAAATTTGTTGCGACTGGTATTTTTGTTATGTTTGCAGGTCATTTTTTGATAAATCTTGGGATGACACTTGGTATATTTCCTATAGTTGGTATTCCTCTTCCTTTTATAAGTTATGGTGGTTCATCATTAATTGTTTCTATTTTATCAGTTATAATACTTTCAAGTATTGAAAAACATTCTACCCTATTTTAATTATGGAAAAGAAAATTGAAGAAATATTACCTTTTGTAAAGAATCCTGCAAGATACCTTGGAAAAGAAATTAATGTATGTATAAAAAAGAATAATAATATTAAAGTTGCATTAGGATATCCTGATATTTATGAAATAGGTATGTCATCCCTTGGTTTGAGAATTTTATATGGTATTTTGAATGAGAGAGATGATTGTGTATGTGAAAGATTTTTTTCTCCATGGGTTGATTTTGAAGAAATAATTAGAAAAGAAAAAATCCCATTATTTAGTTTAGAAACAAAAACACCTATTTCTTCATTTGACATTTTAGGAATTAGTTTATCTTCAGAACTCAATTACACTAATTTTTTAAATATTCTTTCTCTTTCAAATATTCCTATATTTTCCAATGAGAGAAATAATGAGCACCCAATTATAATTGTTGGTGGAAATTCTACATTTAATCCTTTACCTCTTTCGCCTTTTGTTGATGCTTTTGTAATTGGAGAAGGAGAAGAAGTTATAAATGAAATAATAGATATTGTTAAAGAGAATAGAAGAAATAGATATAAAATACTTGAAAATTTAAATAAGATTGAATCAGTTTTTGTCCCAATATTTAAAAAAGAAAAAGTTAAGAAGGCATTTGTAAAAAACTTTAATGATGTATATTTCCCGACAAAATATTTAGTTCCTTTAAATAGGATTATACATGATAGAGTCTCAATAGAAATAATGAGAGGCTGTCCTTCTGGATGTAAATTCTGTCAAGCAGGGAGTTGTTGGAGGCCTGTCAGAATAAAAAAAGTAGATAGAATAGTTGAAATTGCAAAACAGATATATAAGAATACAGGTTATGAAGAAATTTCTCTTTTATCTTTTTCTGCAGGAGACCATCCTGAAATTGAGAATATTATAATAAAACTTATTGAAGAATTTAAGGAGAAAAAAGTTTCAATCTCTTTCCCTTCTTTAAGAATAGATACATTCTCTTTTCAACTTGCTTCAAAAATAAAGGAAATAAAAAAGACAAATTTAACTTTTGCTCCTGAAACAAGTGAAAGATTAAGAAGTAGGATAGGTAAAAATATAAGTGATAAAAAACTGATAGGACTTTCTTTACAGGCAAGAAAAAATAATTACAGACATATAAAACTTTATTTTATGATTGGATTACCAGACGAAAACCAAAAAGATATTGAAGATATAGTGAAACTTATTAATGAACTTTCAAAGATTATCTTTATTCATGTTTCATTTACTACATTTATTCCTAAAGTCCATACATTTTATCAAGGAGAAAGATTTATTAAAAAAGAAGAATATGAAGAAAAAAGAAATTATATAACTGAAAGAATTAAGAAAAATAGATATGTTAAATTTAGTTTTCAACCATATGAAGTTAGTTGTGTAGAATGTTTTTTGGGAAAAGGAGACGAGAAAATCTCAAAAGTTATATATAATGTATGGAGAAAAGGAGCAAAGTTTGAGAACTGGAAAGAATTTTTTGATTTTAATAAATGGGAAGAAGGTTTTAAAGAGACAAATACAGATATTAATGAATATTTAAAAAGTAAAAGTTCTCCATATCCATGGGATTTTATAGAGATTTAGCTCAAACCTCAATTAAATTATATTTTGTAGAACCAAGACCTAATTTTTCTCCATAAAAGAGTTGATGTAAATGGTTTAAATTTGGTCTTAATTTTTTAAATATATCCTTGCCATTTATTCTTTTTATTAAATCAATTGAACATTTATCAATAGCAACAGGGTCATCCGAAATAAGAATTCCTATATCTTCTAATAATTTATTCCCAGGATTTGATAGACAATCACAATCACCTGTAATATTTATAAGAAAATTAATTGCAAAGAATTTATTTTTATAAAATTTTATTATTCCATATGCATATTCACAAAGTCTTTCTTGAAATTCCTCTGATGAGACACTTGACCATGGGATACTTATTGCACCAAAAGGACATACATGAATACACCAAGCACATCCTTTACATTTATTGATATCTATATATGATTTGTTATCTTTTATATAAATAGCACCAAATAAACACTCACTTTCACATTTTCTACACCCTTTACAGATAGAAAGATTGATTAAAGGAGTTACTTTTGAATGCATTGCAAATTTCCCTTTCCTTGAAGCACATCCCATTCCCATATTTTTTATAGTTCCACCAATTCCTGAAAGCATATGACCTTTAAAATGAGTTATTGCAACCATTCCAGTAAATTCTCTATACTCTTTTGCAAAATATAATTTTTTAAAATGATCCCCATTTATTTCAATCTCAAATTCGTAATCACCATTAAATCCACCAGCAATTAAAATAGGTATCCCTATTTCATTAAACCTATTTTTATAAACAACACCAAGATGGGAAAAAGTATCACTCCTTTCTCCTTTATATAAAACATTTGTATCTGTTAAAAATATTGAGACACCATTGTTTTTCAATTTTTCTACAATTGGTTTTATATAAATTGGTGGGATTTGATTTTTATGACCTGAATTCCCAAAATGAATTTTTAAGCCGACAATATCTTTTTCTGTAAAAATATTAAAAAATCTTATATTATCCAAAAATTCATTAAATTTTTCTATTTTTTCAATCGGTAAAAAGTAAACATCTGCCATTTCTTATTCCCTATCTTTTATTATAACATTTACCCTGTTACTTCATTTAGTTTCTGTCCACCCTACCCTTCTCTTTCTTACCCTAAAATACCACTTTTAACTCCCTTTTTATAAAATTTTCTTAGAGGTAGATTTTTAATATAGATTTTTAATGATATTATGAAAAGGCTACCCTCAAGACCTTAGATTGATGTATAATCAATCTATCCCAAAACAAAAAGGAGTAAATACTTATCTTGAGTTAATAGACCAGATAGACAGACATATTTTTCTGACCTTATTGATTTTGTCAGAGATAGGAGAGGTAAGCCCTTGTATCTTTGTGGTCCATAAGAGACCTTTTTAATGATTGGGATACCTGAAATTAGATGCAATATCGTGTGCTACAAGTACCAATA
>JAMWCO010000089.1 GCA_023818785.1 Candidatus Omnitrophota bacterium | reverse complement strand
TTATTTTCCCTGAAAGCATCCATGAAGACCCTTTTAATTCTTCAGTAAAATTCCTATCTTGATTTAATGCTTTACAAACAACAATTTTTCTAACAGGACCATCTATTAAAAGAATAGGGTCTTCCCATGGTAAAATTGTGGAAATCTGGCTGTAAAGTAAATACCATCCCCAAGAATGTCCTTGATAAATTAATTCTTTATCCTTTATTTTAAAACTTGTAATCGCTCCTTTCCCTAAACCACCATATATTAAATTTCCTTTTTCATCTTTTTCTTTTCCACTACCTCTTATACCAATAGAAATAATTGAGTTTTTTAATTCTCCATTATAATTTATCCCCATCTGACCAAAAACTGTTTTTGTAAATTTTAAATCTGTTGGATATTCAGGTAATGGTGCTATTTTTTTTCTAAAATAAATATAAAGATTCTTTTCTTCTTTCGGAAGAAAACTTACTTGAAAAACTATTTCATCACCTTTATCAAGTTCTCCATTCCCAATATTTTGGAATAATCCTATTTCATCTTTCTCATCCACTTGAACAGGTATCTCAACACCATTTAAATCAACAATTCTTATAGAACTTGTTGAAATCTTTTCTTTTAATAACCCGGTTTTTCTTCTTAAAATTTCTCCTGATATTATTATTGGAATATTTTTAAAGGGAACTTCATATGGGTTTTTTAAAGTTATTTTTACCCTATATTCCCAGTTCTCATTCCACCATTTTTCATCAGAAGAAAAAAGAGATAAGTAAAAGACAAAAACAAATAAAATTCCACTCAACTTTATATTTCTCATTTTTTTCATTTTGACTCCTTTTTATATTACAAAAAAAGAAATATTTTTTTCTTTTCCTGTTAAAAATTCTTTAATATTTATTTTCCATTCTCCTTCTTTTGCATTTAAAGGTAAATAAAATGGAAAATTGAATATACCATCCTCACATAAATAATATCCTGATAAATCAGATATTTCATTTTCTGGTGTGATTATTTCAATTTTTAATGGGACTCCAGTCATCAAATTTTTATTTCCTTTTAAAATTACAGAAAATTTCTGCTGTTCTCCTTTTTTTATTTTACTCTTTTCGGTTTTAATTTCAACTTCAATTAATTTTTCTTTGCTAATATATAAAATTTTGCCTTCTGCACCACTTAAATTTAATTCAATTTCAGTAGAGTTCTCTTTTTTATTACCCGAAATAATTCTGTTTTCATTCAAATCATATAAAAAATCCCCAAAATCTTCTTCAATAATCAATTTAATTTTATTTTCTACCCCTTTTTCTTTTATCTTCCCCCATCTACCAAGATATCTTCCAAAATCATTTTTACAATTTACGATAAATAAATAATTTACATCTTTAAATTTCAAAATATTTATTAAAACATCATCACCTATAATTTTTACTGGCAATTTTACATTCTCTCTTACAAAATTTTTTATCTTTTCTTTTTCTTCCTCTTTAAAAGAATATATGTTTTTGTCAATCCCCCTAACATTAAAGACATCATCAACAAGCACTTTCCCACCCCTTTCAACAAAATTTTTAATTGCATTATAAGTATCAATAGTTATAGCATAGGTCTGAGGTAATACTAATACATCATAATTATTTAGAATTTCAGAACTACCAATAAAATCCTCATCCCAGTAAACATCAAACGGCAATCCAGAAGATATAACTGCATCTCCAAGATAACCATATGAAGGCCATCTAACATTTGAATATATCCAAGAGGCAAATGAGTTTAAAACAGCGATTTTCCTTGGATAGTTTTCCCATTTTCTAAATAATTTACCAAAGGGTAAAAAATATTCTTTTGAAATTGATAAAAATGCTTGTTTTGTTTCAGGAACATATACAAATCCAAGCCCATTTTCTCCACCTTTTCTTACCTCTTCCAATTGCTCCTTTGTCCATTTTTTACTATCTATATCATAATTTTTTGTTTTTTCTTCCATTTGCTCAATTGTATAGTAATCTTTTGCCTTTTCAAGAACATTATGCCATCCCCAGAATGTTAAAATATCCAGAGGTCTTGACAGACAAAGTAAAGTTGCCTGTTTGAACAAATCAGGTGGTGGAGTTATCGCAAATGGTTGTGCATGTGCTTTAAATAAAAATTGAGGCATACCAGAAATCTTTATATCTTTTCCCCTTGTAAGTGCGGTTAAATTCTCCTGAATCCAGACAGTTTTTTTTGGGTTTTCGTAATAAAACCACTCTTGAGCAATGTCAATTCTTTCGTACTTTTTCTTTGGCGGATATCTTAATATCGGTTCTATTATCACTTTTATATCTTCTCTCTCTTTTTTTATTTCCTCAATACATATCTTATTTATTGCTATTTCATTTGCATATCCTTCATGATACCAAAAATGAAAATTATAAAAATTATCATCTTTTTTCACTATTCCATCTTCAGGGCCTTCTACCAACTCTTTTATGTATGCCAACCTATTTAATGGATGCAAATATTTCCAGGCATTTTTTGTATCAGTTTGCCATTTACTTAAATCAATCTTAAATTTTCTCTCAACAATATTTTTAAATTTCTCCCCAAAATCCATAGGTAATTGCCACTCTGTATTAACTATCAAATATTTGACTGTTTGATCTCCATTTCTCAAGTAATTATTTTTTAAACTCTCCATCCATTCCTTTGCTTTTTTTCTTGCCGAATCTAATACATATTTACTCAAAGGGTTTGGTCCATCATATTCACCATCATTTTTTAGTATTTTATCTTCTAAATAATCTTCTCTTACATTTGGCCGAATATGCATATGAGATAAGAGAGAAATACCAAGTTGATTTGCCCAATCAAGAGGTTTATATGAAATATGTGAAAATGGGATAACATTAACACCAAGTTCTTTCACAGTTTTCATTTCTTCAAAACTTTTCTCACCCGCATTCCAGGCAATAATTGGTAATTTATCCTCATCCTTCCATAAACCAACTCCAAAATCAAAATTTGAATTATAAATCTTTTCACCATCTTTTAACTCAATTTTTATTCTGTAATTTCCAGGCATTAGTTTTTCTGTTGGCACATTCAACAAAATTTCTTTTCTTTCTAAACCTTTTAAATTTAGTACATAAAACAACTTATCTAAATATTCAATTTTAAAATAAACACTTAATTTTTTTTGCTGGTTTGATAAATTTTGGATTGAAAGTTTTAATCTTGCTCCTTCTTTACATCTTGGTAAAATATTGAAAAATTGTTCATATTTAACTGATATTTCAGGATATTCAATTATCGGCTTATCAACTTTCATAAGTTGTTCTATTTCATCTTTTTCAAGAGATTTATTGAAAATATAAAACTCATCAATTATTCCATTAATATGTGTTCTCCCCGCAAAAAAACCCGAGTGACAATTTCCAGGCAGTATAAATAACTGTTCTTTAAAGATATCTTGATTTATTTCTTTTTCTACAGTCAATTCAGTTTTCTTTATACCGTCAATATATAAAGAAAATTTATTGTCCTTCCATGAAATCACAAAAAAATGCCAGATATTCGGTTCTGGTAGTTTTTCTTTATAATTCTCGCCAAAAACATAAAAATTCAAAACATTACTCTGATATTCTGATAAACTAATTACTTTATTCCATCCAAAACCAATATATAAAAAAGTCCTTATTAGTTTACCATCACCATATTTTGCCCAGAAAGATATACTTCCTTCTTTTATATTGAATGTGTATGTTTCAAAAGGAATCTGAAAAACTTCAGAATATCTTTTTTCTCCACCCTCTATCCATGTTGATGGTGAAAACCTTGCTGAATAGCCACCCGGTGGTTCAAACATTAAAGCATCAAAATAAAAACTCCCTTCTTCTGTAGATAGTATTTTTAATTTAATTTTTGCTGGCGATTTTAACTCCTTTCCTTTGTAATTTTTACTTACAGAATCATAAGGCAAAATTATAAAATATCTATACCAATCTTTTTTTAAAACGAACTCCTTTTCTTCTGTAATCTGGTTTGTCAGGTCTTCAATTACTAATTTTATTTTCTCTTCTCCTCTTTCTCCTTTTAAATAAACAGAAAATATGTATCTTGTTATAACAGGAATTTCAAATGTTTTTATCTCAATACCATAATTCCCATCTTTACAAATTATTTTTACAAGGTTTTCACTTACAAGTGCTTTTTGCCCCCTATGTATTTTAAAATCTGCACTTCCTATTATCCCAAACCCATCTTCAAAATTTTCTGCTTTAGATGAAATTAAAGGGATTAAATTTTCACTACTTCTCTCAAATACACCATACCAGCCAGATTCAAGAAATAATCCTTTCCCAATTTTTCCTTCAACATATCTTGGCTGGTCTTTTTCAAATCTTTTAAAATCATAAGTATAAGCATGTGAATTCCTTCTAAAATATGAATTTATAAAGATTTTTTTTTCAGGTAAATAAATATCTGTTGTATTTTCAAATCCACAGTATAAAATAACATTCTCTCTTAAATCAGCAAAAGTAAAACAAATGATCAAAAAGAATAAAGATAAAAACTTCTTCATATTCTTCCCTCTTTTCTTAAAAATTCTTCATATTGTTTCGTCGCTTTTTCTTTCATCTTCTTCAAATTTCTTTCTGATAAAATTATGTAAGGATCTGGTTCAACTATTGTTGAACAAAATGGGTCAAAATTTTCAAAATCAGAACTTTTTGCTTTTTCAACAAAAGGAGATGTTTTTATAACACTATCTACACTTGTTTTATCACTTGCACAACTTTGTAAAATCCCATCGGGACCACCAGAAATTAATATAAAAACACCTTCGTCATTTCCAATAATTTTTCTCTCTGTTTCTGTTGGATTATCTTTGTCCTTATATGTATAATAAAACATTCTGTATTTTCTTCCCCAGATATCAATTATAACATCTTTTACTTCATAATTCCCAACCATAATTTTCTGTTCAGGGAATGGAGGTATTTGTATATAAGGGCCATTCCAATATTTTTCTAAGTTCTTATCTTTTAATCTCTTCTCTAACTCATCCTCACATTTTCCTAAAATTAAGTCATTTTCATCCCATATTCTTATTTTATCCTTTTGATATAATGTTAAATCTTCTAAAGGCACAAAATAAAATTTTGGTAAATCACAATATAAGTGTAAGTAAGCGACTGGAATCCTTTCTTCAAGGAACTCAATTAAAAGTTTAATATCACTCTTTTCTTTTATATTTTTATTTTCTAAACCTACTTTTATTTCATCGCTTAAATTTAGTAAAACTATTAAAATAAAAAGAACTAAAAATAAAAAACATTCTTTCTTTATCATCTATAGGGCCCCATCGTGAATGGATATTTGTCTTGTGGTCCATATCTCCACTGATTCCATAATCTATCACCATCTGGAAAGAATTGAACATTTCCATCAACGAATAAAATATTTGCTCCTAAACCAAGGTTTGTTCCCCCTGATACTAATGTACCAATATTTGCGTTCTTTCCATGTCTTCTAAAGTTAGTTGGATTATTATATCCACAACAAACAGTACTTATGTTACTACTATAATTTTCTGTTAAAAGCATTGTTTCTGATGGTTTTTTAACTTTTGATAATTTCCAGGGTCTTATTGGAGTTGGAAGACGACCAGGATGACCACCTGCTCCCATAGCATAAATAGAATAAGCATACCCTATATACCACCTTACATTAAAATGTGGATAAGAGGGGTTGGTAGAAGGATAAAATTTTTTTACTACAGGTAAGTAAGTTGGACAATAAAATGGACTATTATAAGGTGGAACCCAATAAGCGCTTGTAACAGGCATTCTGGCAGCATTTGTATAGACAGCAATTGCTCCAAACCAAAAAGGACCATAATTATAATTTACTGGGTGCCATGCCCATGGAAAATCACCATCATAATCCTGCCAGTACATATTAAAAGCTAATCCGAGTTGTCTTAAATTGCTCATACATACAGCAGTTCTTGCTTTTTCTCTTGCTATCATTAATGCAGGTAAAAGCATAGCTGCCAAAATAGCAATTATCGCTACTACGACTAACAACTCTATTAATGTGAAGCCATGTAGTTTTGAAAAGAACCTATTTGAAAATTTTTGTTTCATATTGCACCTCCTATAAAATTTAATCTATATATAATCATCCGGGATAACCGGATGGCAAATAGGAAGATATATATAATCATCCACCAATAACTGGTAGATGTAAAATAGAGGATTTTTATAAAGAAAGAAATTTTTTATAGTAATATATATAAGAGAGAGAGAGAGAGAGAGAAAGAGAGAGTTCATTTTTATTTTTTTCCATTTTAAATTTATTATACCCTATATTTTTATTTTGTCAAGTCCCCGAATTGCCTCATTAAAAATCTATACGAAAATATCCATCTCCAGGGAGGAAAATTT
>JAMWCO010000088.1 GCA_023818785.1 Candidatus Omnitrophota bacterium | reverse complement strand
AATCTTATCCTTTCCACATTTTCAATTCTTTCAATTTTTTCAATTAGAGAGAGCAAATTTGTATTTGTATCCTTACCATAAGCACCAAGATTAATTCCAGTTAAAACTACTTCTTTATATCCTTTTTCTACAAGAGATTTTATTTCATCTAAAATATCTTCTTCTTTCCTACTCCTTTCTTTCCCTCTTACAAAAGGTATAATGCAATAAGAACAAAAGTTTTCACATCCATCTTCTATTTTAATAAAACATCTTGTATGTCCATTAAGTGTTGTAATTTTATCTTTAATTTTAAAAAATTTTTCTTTTTTTATTATATTAATATCTTCAAACTCTTCTTCAATACCATTTTTCTCTGCAAGACACCCAGTTAAATAAACTTTTTTACCATCTTTTAATAATTTTCTTATTTTCTTTTTTACTTCTCTTTCTACTTTTTCTGTAACACAACAAGAATTTATAATAACAATATTTTCATCTTTAAAGAGTTCCTCTTCTTTTATATTTTCTCTTATAAGTTGACTTTCATACTGATTTACTTTACATCCAAAAGTTAAAATCTGAACCATTTATCTTTCCTCTATTTCAAGACGAGCAAGTAAATAAGATAAAGTTGATTCTGCTCCTTGATTCCTATTTGGGCCATTCTTTGTAAGTCCATCATAACATCCGCCTGTAACAGAATCATACATCATCTCTCCTTTAGTATTTCTTCCAAGAAACCAGTCAAAGACAATTAAAGATAAATTCCCATATTTTTCATCTCCAGTCAATTTTTCTGCCTTTTTTAATGCTTCAATCATACATGCAACTTCAATTGGTTGCTGGTCATAATATGCCCTTTTTCCACCCTTAACATACCATCCATTATTCCCAATAGGAATATATCTATTTTCTATTATTGTTATATCTATTAAAAAATTGAGTGCTTCCATCCCTATATCAAAATATTCTCTATTTTCTGTTACTTCATATGCAATTAATAAAGCAAGCGGTAATTTCCCATTTTCATAAGTTATCACATTTTCAAACCATTTCCAGTTCCCTTCTTTTGAATTTTTGTAATTTTCAACCATTCTATTGGCAAGTTTTTCTACAAATTCTTTTGCTCTTTTATCATCTTCTACTTTTAAATAATTATAAAGTCCCTCTATGCAATTTGCCATTCCTCTTAATGAATTTATATTTTCAATTTGTGGAAATGCGAGTTCAAAAATATGTTTTGCTGCTCCTTTAATATTTTCATAAATAAATTCACTTGAAAGAAGGTATCCTATTGCCCATATACACCTTCCAAAACAATCATCTCCACCATCTGTATCAAGAAAATTTCTATCATAACTAAGTAAATTATGAAATCTTCCATTTGACTTTTGCATATAATAAATGAAACTTAAATAAGTATTTATAAGATTTAAACTTTTCTGGTCTATACACATATTATAATGTTTTGTTACTACTATTAATGCGCGTGCATTATCATCTGTTGTATATCCAGTTTTTCTATCTGCCATTGAAAATTTAGCATGTTGAATAATACCTACATCATCTGTCAATGTTTCAAGATGGGTAAGTTTAATTGGTAATAATCTATCTTCAAAATAAATAGAAGCGCTTTCTCCTCTACCAGAACTTACCCTTGAAAATAATGTTAAATATTCCCATGCAACGCGTTCCCATCTCATTTTCTGTCCAAGTTTATAACTTTCTCTTTCAATCTCTTTTTTCTTTTCAGGATTTTTTAATAAATATTTAACAGCATCACTTATTCCATCAGGGTCTCTAAAATTAACAAGTATTCCTCTTTTTCCATCTTCAAAAATATCTTTTGCATAAAGGTAAGAAGTAGAAATGCATGCTTTCCCACATCCTATAGCATATGATAAAGTTCCACTTGTAATTTGAGCAGGATTTAAATAAGGAGTTATATAAATATCTGTTGCACAAAGATAATCAAGTAATTCTTCAAGAGATAAAAATTTATTTATAAATTCTACATTTTCATTAATATTCAACCTTTCTATCTCTTTAATTAAAAATTCTCTATAACTTTCACCTTCTTGTTTAACTATATTTGGATGAGTAGCACCTATAATTAAATAACAAACATTTGGGAATTCTCTCAAAATTTCAGGAATGGCATATATAACATATTCAAGCCCCTTCCCTCTATTTATAAGTCCAAATGTAGAAAGAACTATTTTGTTACTTAAATTCAATTTTTCCTTAAAATAATTAGTGGGTCTTAAATAAGAAAAAGGAACACCATGATATATCAATTCAATTTTTCTTTTGCTAATTCCATAATATTCTTTCAATAAATCCTTACCTATATTTGTCATAACAACAATATAAGCACTTTTTTCAGATATTTTCCTTACAATCTCTCTCATCTTCTGAGTAGGATTTGGGACAACAGTATGAAAAGTAGTTACACATGGTTTTTTTAAATTATTGAGAAATTCAATAATGTATTCTCCATATTCACCACCAAAAATCCCAAATTCATGTTGAATGCTAACAATTTCAATATCAGAATTATTTATATATTCAGCCGCTTGTCTATAATCATCTATTTCTTCAATCGTAATAGTTTTGATAACCTCTTCCGGATAATTATAATTATCATTTTTCCCATCCATCGCAACAACTCTTGATGGAATTAAAATATTGTACCTATCTATATGTCTTAATAACTCATATGTAAAAGTAGCAATACCACATGGTTTTGGTAAATATGTTGTAAGAAAACAGATTTTCGGTTTATAAATACTATATTCAGTTGGTTTAAAAATTTTTGTTTTAGTTATTATTTCCATTTTATTGAGAAATTTTTGAAAATTGAGTTATAAATGATTTGTCTCCGATTGAAGAGTTATATATTTCGCAATTATTTTTAATTATAACAGAATTCCCTATTATTGAATCCTTTATAAATGAGTTTTCTCCTACAATAACATCCTCCATAATTATAGAGTTTTCAATAATAACATTTTTATTGATAAATGAATTCTTACCAATAATAACCTTGCCTTTAAAAGAAGAATTTTCTAAAATACTAACATTCTCATCAATAATTAATTTCCCATCAACAGAAACATTATCATCTATAAAGGAATTGATTGGTTTTTCTATATTTACATCTGTTTTTTTATAAAGCAACTCTATTTTTCCATCTATAAGGTCAAAATTCGCTTTTTTATATTTCTCAATTGTTCCTACATCAAGCCAATATCCATAATGAATATAACCATACATATCTTTACCTTTTTCAAGAATAGAAGGGAATATTTCTTTTTCCACAGAGACTTCTATCCCTTTTGGTATTTCATCAAGAACTTCTGGTTGAAAAACATAAACACCTGCATTTATTGTATCTGTTATTATATCCTCTTGTTTTGGTTTTTCAATAAATTTTGTTATTTTCATCTCATCATCCGTTACTATTAATCCATAAGAAGAAGGGTCATTTACTTTTACCATACATATTGTTATATATGCATTTTTTTCTCTGTGGAAATTTAATATTTTTTCAAGATTGAAGTTTGCAAGAATATCTCCATTAAAAATAAAAAATGGCTCTTTCCCTTTTAAAAATTTTTCTGCATTTTTTATTCCTCCAGCAGTTCCAAGAACTTTTTTCTCATAAGATATATAGGTTTTAAGACCCATCTTTTTCCCAATCTTCATTATTTCCTTAAATTCTTCTCCTTTATATCCGACAGAAAGAATAACCTCATCTATTCCATTTATTCTTAATAATTCAAACTGATATGTGATGAAAGGTATATTAATAAGTGGTAAAAGTGCTTTTGGCTTTGTAATTGTAAAAGGTCTCATTCTTGTTCCAAATCCACCTAAAAGTAAAAGTGCTTTCATTTTGCCTCCTTAGGTTATTATATTATTTTACCTTTTAGATACTTTTGTGTAAATTTTTTATTCCTTTAGTAAGGCATCAATAAATTTATTTGCTTTTTCAAGTAATTGGTCATTCCAGAATTTTGGAGGATTTAGTAAATAAAGGTCAATATTTGAATAAATACCCTCACATTCTATTATATATTCTTCAGGTATCCTTACATCTCTCTCTCCATCCCATTTTACATATTTCCAGTTTTCCATATTTCTGTAAATATGGTTATATAACTCAAAATCAATTGTTGAATCAATTTCAATCCATCTTTCATTAAAATATATAACACAACTTACATGGATTGTTGGTTGACTTATCATTTTATAAATTTCTTCAGGGACAATTGGGAAAAAAATCTCTTTTTTAATTAAGTAAACTTTATATCCTGAATATATATTACAATTTCTTAAAAGTGCTATTTGGAGGTTTGTTTTATTAAAGCAATTGCCATATCCCTTTTTTAATGTCTCTGATGCTTTTGTATATGGATAATCAAACCTATATTTAATTTCATCCCTAACAAAATTAAAAATATCTATTGCTTTTTGTTTTTCTGAGTAACTATTTTTTGTCAGTAAATATGCCTTCATTTTTATATCTGCATTTTCAGTATCACATATTTTTGTTGGAGATAGATATTCTTTTTCCATTATAAATATGATAAAATAAAAAGAATAAGGAGGCAAAATGAAAAACTTTATTATTTATTTTTTGATTCTATCTTTATTTTCAAGTTGCTCATTTTTCAAAATTAAAGGGACATTTCTTGATAAAAAATATAGAGAAAATTATGTTAAATCTCATCCACAGTTAAAAGAAGAATGGAGAAAAAATATAATTGAAGGGAAAATACCAAATGGAATGGATAAAAAAGAAGTTGAGGATATACTTGGGAAAAATTATCAAACTTATAAATCAGATACAGAATTGATGGAAATATGGTTTTATGAAAACTATTATGTTGGATTTGATAAATATGGTAAAGTTGTGAAATTCGGAATTTATAAAAAAGATAGAGAAAAATGAAGATTATACAGATAGGAGTTGGTGGTTTTGGAGCAAGTTGGCTTGATATAGTTATGTCTTCAAAAGAATGGGAAGTTGTTGCTATTGTTGATATAAATGAGGAAGTTTTAAAAAAGAGTATTGAGAAATATCCATCTCTTGAAGGGAAAGCATATATTTTTTTAAAAGATTGTTTAAAGAAAGTAAAAGCAGATGCTATTTTAAATGTTACTCCACCTAATTTTCATAAAGAAACTTCTATAATTGCATTAAAGGAAGGATTACATGTTCTTGTTGAAAAACCTTTATCAGATACTCTAAAGAATGCTGAGAAAATTGTTGAAGAAGCAGAAAAATATAAAAGGAAAATAATGGTTAGCCAGAATTATAGGTATAATAAAATTCCAAGAACTATAAGGAAGATAGTAGATGAAGGAGAAATTGGGAAAATTAGTTATTGTATATTAAATTTTCAAAAAGGGGTGAGATTTAGTGGTTTTAGAGTGGAAATGCCTTTCCCTCTTTTGATTGATATGTCAATCCATCATTTTGACCTTTCAAGATATTTATTGTCAAAAGAGCCATTAAGTGTTTATGCTGAAAGTTGGAATCCTTATTGGAGTTGGTTTAAGGGAGATGCGTGTTTAAATATAATTTTTGATTTTCAAGATGATGTTCATTTTAACTATTCTGGAAGTTGGGTAAGTTTTGGAAAGGATACACAATGGGCTGGTATATGGGAAATTTATGGAGAGAAAGGGACAATAATATGGGACAATTATGGAGTTAAAAAAATATTTGAAGGCAAAGAAGAAATTATAGAACCAATAAAACTTGAAAGAGAAGATAGATACCTTTCTTTATATGAATTTTATAGAAGTATTGTTGAGAATAGAGAGCCGGAGACAAGTGGAAGAGATAATTTAAAAAGTTTGAATATGGTATTTAAATCACTTGAATCAATAAAGAAAGGGAAGAAAATCAATCTTTAAATCTTTTATCCCTATAAACAATTTTACCTTTATTTATAGTTAATAAAACTTTACCTTTTAATTTCCAATTTAAAAATGGTGTGTTTTTACTCTTACTTTTTATTTCATCCTCTGTATATATCCATTCAATATCTGGGTCAAAAACGACTATATCTGCTCTTTTGCCTTCTTCTATTACCCCTCTGTCAATATTTAAAATCTTGGAAGGAGCATATGTAATTTTATAAATAATATCTTTAAGTTTCAATCCATAATCAATAAGTTTAAGACATAATGGTAAAAAAGTTTCAAATCCAATAATACCAAAAGGAGCATTTTCAAAACCAGATTCCTTTTCTTCATAAGTATGTGGTGCATGGTCTGTAACAATAGAGTCAATAGTTCCATCCTTTAATCCCTCAATTAAAGAAATGCGGTCTTTTTCTGTTCTTAAAGGAGGAGAAACCTTTGCATTTGGATTATAACCAATTACTGCATTTTCTGTTAAAGTTAAATGATGGGTTGTTACTTCACATGTAATATTTTTCAATTCTT
>JAMWCO010000087.1 GCA_023818785.1 Candidatus Omnitrophota bacterium | reverse complement strand
TTCCTTTACCTTCTACTCCTCCTTCAAATAATTGATAAAAATGGATAAATTGGTCAAATTGCCTAAAAAAGGTAAACTTATTGTTGTTGGTGATACTCATGGAGATTTTGATACAACAAGAATAATAGTAAAAAATTTTTTAAATAAGAAAAATTATTATCTCTGTTTTCTTGGTGATTATATTGACAGAGGTCCAAATTCAAAAGAAAATATTGATTTTTTATTATCTTTAAAGGAAAAACATGAAAATTTAATTTTACTTTCTGGTAATCATGAAATGTATCCTATTGTTGAATGTAGTCCTTGTGATTTCTGGGAAAATTTAAATGAGAATGAGTTTAATTTTTATAAAGAAAAATTTATGAATTTACCTTTATGTATTGTAGGAAATGGTTTTATTGCTTTACATGGCGGCTTACCTGAAATAGAGAAAATTGATGATATAGAAAAGATAGAAATTGGAGATAAGGAATGGTTTAAGATTATATGGGGAGATTTTAAGGATAAAGAAGGAGAATATCTTGGAAATTTTTTAGGAAGACCTAAATTTGGTAAGGATTACTTTTTTAAGATTATGGATAGGATTGGTTTGAATGTTCTTATAAGAAGTCATGACCCTTATGCACCTGAAAGAATGTTTGATAATAGATGTTTAACAATTTTTACTTCTTGTGCTTATGGAGTTGAAAGAAAGATTGCATTATTGAGTTTAAGAAAAGAAATAAAGAGTATAGATGATATTGAAATTATTTCTCTTGACAAACCTGAGGTAGAGATATGAAAATTAGAAATTTTGGAGGGTATTCTCTTGGTGAATATCTTGGAGGTGGTTTATATACAAAAGTGTATAAAGCATATTCATTTTTAGCAAAACCAATTTATGGGAATCCTGTTGCTATAAAAATCCTTTATTTAAAAGGAGGAATCTTTGAGAGGAATAAACTTATAAAACAATTTGAAAGAGAAGCAGAGATAGCAATGAATCTTGAACATCCAAATATTGTTAAGGTTTATAATTTTGGGAGATTTGACAATCACTATGCTATGATTATGGAATATATTGAGGGGAAAAATTTAAAGGAATTTTTATATGAAAGAGAAAAATGGGATTTAAAAAAAATTTTAAGGATTTGTTATTTGGCAGGAAGAGGGCTTGAATATATACATCAAAATAATATTGTTCATAAGGATATAAAACCAGATAATATCCTTATTTCTTATGATTTTGAAGAAGTTAAAATTACTGATTTTGGGATAGCAAAACTTCAAAAAAAACTTTGGCAAAAGGATATATTTCCAAAATCAGGTACCATAACAAAATTTGGTATAATTTCTTATATAGCACCTGAACAGGCAGAAGGATATGCAACTTTTCAATCAGACATTTATAGTTTTGGAGTTACAATGGATGAAATAATAACTTCAAAACTTTTTATTGAGGGTAAAGAAGATGAGGATTATTTTAAGAGGATAGATATTAGAGCACAAAGGAAAAATATGGGAAAACAAAAAATTTTGTGTGATGACCTTCCAATCCCTTTTGAGATAAAAAATATTATTAAAAAAGCAACAGAATTTGAAACAAATTTGAGATATCAGAGTATGACCCATCTTTTAGAAGATTTAAAAAATTTCCTTTAAAAATGAGAAAACTCTTAACTTTATTACTAATTTTTATGATTTTCATTACTGGTTGTGGTGAAAAAAAAGGGATTAAAATTAAAAATACTCTCTCTCTTTCAACTTCCTCTGACCCTAAATCATTTAATCCTATTATTGCAAAAGAGACAAGCACAACATTAATTACTGGTTTTATTTTTGAAGGACTTACTCGCATAGATGGAGTAAGTCTTGAAGTTAACCCATCTCTTGCTGAAAAATGGGAAGTAGATAAAACAGGTAAAATATGGAGATTTTATTTGAGAAAAGATGTTTATTGGAATGATGGAGAAAAATTTACTGCAGATGATGTTATTTTTACTTTTAATCAACTTATATATAATGAAGAAATTCCAACCAGTAGCAGAGATGTTTTAACTATAGAAGGGAAAAAAATAGAAGTAAAAAAAATTGATGATTATATAGTTGATTTTATCCTACCAGAAAAATTTGCTCCTTTTTTACAACTTATGACACAGGAAATTCTACCAGAACATAAACTTGAAAAATCTGTATTGGAAAAGAAATTTACAAGTACATGGGGAGTAAATGAAAATGTAGAAAATATTGTTGGGACAGGACCTTATAAGATAAAAGAATATAGACCTGGAGAATGGATAATTCTTGAAAAAAATCCATATTATTGGAAAAAAGATAAAAATAATATTCAATTACCTTATATTGAAAAGATAGTTTTTTTGATTATCCCAGACCCAAATATGGCTATTTTAAAATTTAGAATTGGGGAAATTGATATTTTATCTATAAGACCACAAGATTACTATGTTTTAAAACCAATTGAGAAATTTGGAAATTTTAAATTGTATGATGTTGGACCATCTCTTAGTTCAGAATTTATATCTTTAAATCAGAATTTAGATGCGAAAATTCCTGAATATAAAAAAGATTGGTTTTCAGATATAAATTTTAGAAAATCTATTGCTTATTCTATTGATAAAGATTCAATTATTAAAAATGTATATGCTGGTTTTGGAACATATCAAGATGGACCAATGAATATTTCATCTGGTTTTTTTTATAATGATAAGATTATAAAATATAGATATGATTTAAATAAAGCAAAGGAACTTTTAAAAAAAAGTGGTTTTTGGTGGAAAAATGGAGATCTTTACGATAAAAATGGTAATAGAGTAGAATTTACAATAATAACAAATAGTAATAATTTTGAAAGAATTCAAATAGGTAATATTATACAGAATGACCTTGAAAAACTTGGAATGAAAGTTAATCTTTTACCTGTTGAGTTTAACACACTTGTTAATAAATTGACAATTACAAAAGACTGGGAATGTGTAATTATAGGACTTACAGGAGGTATTGAGCCACATGGAGGAAAAAATGTATGGCAGTCAAAAGGACAACTCCATTTCTGGGATTTTGGGAATAAGAGAAATTATCAATTGGAAAAAGAGATTGATTTTTTATTTGAAGAAGGGACAAAATATTTAAATCCATTTGAAAGGAAAAAATTTTATGATAAATGGCAATTGATTGTAAGTGATTACTTACCCTTAATTTATACAGCGAATGCAAATGTTATATATGCAATAAGAAATAAGTTTGAAAATTTAAAAGTCAGTGTTTATGGAGGAGTATTACATAATATTGAGGAGATAAAAATAAAAGAAGATGAAAATTTATAGATTAAGAGTTTTTTATAAAAAAGAAGGTATATCAAGATTTATTTCTCATTTAAGTTTCTGTAAAATAATTGAGAGGAGTTTAAGAAGATTAGATATTCCAATGAGATTTTCAAATGGTTTTACTCCTAATCCAAAGATTTCATATTGTCCTCCTTTACCAATACCAATTGTAGGGACAAATGAATTTTTTGAATTAGAAGTTAAAGATATTTTTGATTTAAATTTATTTATTGAAAAGATTAACCAAATTCTTCCAGAAGGTACAGAAATTAAAAATTGTTTCTGGGTAGAAAAAAAGGCTCCTTTATCTTCAATTTATGGAATATATTTCATACCAATAAATGAGAAAATTTTTAGAGAAGATATTGAAAAGGAGGGCAAAATAATAGAAGAAAAAGATAAATTTATTAAAGCAATTTTTAAAATGGAAAAATTTAATCATAAGAATGTTTTTAAATATGGATTATTTGATGGAATAAAAAGAGAATTATTTATTACAGATGAATAGAATAGATTTTTTGAAATTTTTAAAAATAAGAAATATAATAAACTTAAATTTTTAAATCAGGAGGGATTAGATGGCTATTCATTTAAAAGTTGAAGATAAAAATGGTTATCAAGAAATTTTAACTCCTGAAAATTCTGATTTAAAACTTTTATCTTTCAGTATAATAAGACAGCAAGATGGTATTTTTAAAGGGAATACAGAAAAAGAGGAGAAAGTTTTTATTATTACAGAAGGAAAATGCAATTTTTATGTTGGGAAGAATTTATTAGGTATTATGAAAAGAAAAAATGTTTTTGAAGAACCACCAGTTGCTGTTTATTTACCTCCATATTATGAATATAAAATAGAATTTGAGAAAAAGACTGAAATATGTATAGTTGGATGTAAAGGTAAAGGAATTGGGAAAGTGAAGTTTATAAATTCAAAAGATATAAAATTTAGAAGAGTTGGTGAGGAGACATATTTTAGAAATATTACAGATATAATACCTGAAACATTCCCTGCAGAAAAAATAATTGTTGGAGAGACAATAAATGACCCTGGTAATTGGTCAAGTTATCCACCTCATAAACATGATAAAGATAATCCTCCTGATGAATATTCTCTTGAAGAACTTTACTTTTTTAAAATTTATCCACAAAATGGATTTGGAGTTATAAGAATTTTTGATGAGAGTCAGGATAATCTATTTTTGATTAAGAATAATGAAGTTGTTACTATCCCAAAAGGATATCATCCTGTTGGAGTTGTCCCAAAACATCAGATATATTATTTATGGGCACTTGCAGGAGAAAAGAGAATATTAAAACCAAATTTCCATCCTAATTTTTAAAAAGGAGAGAAAATGGTGCCTAAGAAAGTATTTTTAACAAAAGGTGTAGGTAAAGATAAAGAGAAATTGACAAGTTTTGAAAAAGCATTAAGAAATGCAGGAATTGCTCAATTTAACCTTGTTTCTATTTCAAGTATTTTCCCTCCTGGATGTAAATTAATTCCAAAAAAAGAAGGTCTTAATTTATTAAAGCCAGGACAGATTGTTTATGTTGTTTTAAGTAGGAATTCTACAAATGAACCACATCGTCTTATAACTGCTTCTGTTGGTATTGCTATTCCAAAAGATCCAAATCAATATGGATATCTTTCTGAACATGAAGGATTTGGAGAAACAGAAGAAAAGGCAGGTGATTATGCAGAAGACCTTGCAGCAACTATGCTTGCTACAATTTTAGGTCTTGAATTTGACCCTGAATCTTCATATGATGAGAAAAAAGAGATATGGAAAATGTCAGGTAGAATTGTTAAAACAACAAATATAACACAATCTGCAATTGGTGATAAAAATGGATTATGGACAACAGTTGTTGCTGCTGCTGTTTTTATACTTTAATTTTAAAAAATGAAAAGAGATTTTGAAATTATAAGAAGAATTGCTCAAAAAGTAAAAGAAATAGCAGACCATCCAATTCAAAAAGAAAAAATAGAAATTTGGAAAAAACATAATAATCTTGAAAGAGTTAGACCTCTTATTTTAACCTTTCCTGAAGGTAGTTGGAGAGAAATTATTTCTGAAGACCAACTTTTATGTGAAGACCAATATTTAAGAAGGATAGAATTGGATTTAAGGCGTAGAATTTATTATTGGGAAAATATAAAAGATGATAGTGTTATTGATGATAGGATATATAGTCCAATTGTAATAAAAAATACTGGATTTGGAATTGAAATAAAAGATATAAAACCAGAGTTTGCTTATGGAGCAAGACATTTTGAACCAGTTATAAAAGAGGAAAAAGATATTGAAAAACTTAAAAAGCCAGAGATTTCAATTGATTGGGAAGAAACAGAAAGAATATATCAAAAGACATGTGAGGCAATAGATGGAATTTTAAAAGTAGAAAAGGGAGGTCCTTCACATCCTTGGTTTGCTCCAATTGATTGGTTTATCAAAATAAGAGGTATAAATAATTTTTTTGTGGATATGGTTGATAGACCTTTTTGGGTTCATAAAGTTTTAAATTTTATTACAGAATGTAAAATTGAAGAATGGGAATTTTATGAGAAGAATAATGTCTTATCTTTAAATAATGGAAATCATTATGTTGGTTCAGGTGGATTTGGTTTTACAGACAAATTACCACAACCTGATTTTGATGGAGTTCATATAAGAGTTAAAGATTTATGGGGACATGCAACAACACAAATTTTCTCACTTGTTTCACCAGAAATGCATGAAGAATTTGCTTTAAAATATGAAGGTAGATTTTTAAGTAATTTTGGTCTTAATTGCTATGGATGTTGTGAACCACTTGATAAAAAAATTGATATAATTTTCAAACATATTCCAAGATTAAGAAGGATATCAATGAGCCCATGGGTAGATGTTGGACAAGCAGCAGAAAAACTTGGTAAAAGAGCAATTTTTTCCTGGAAACCAAACCCTTCTTTTATGGCTTCTGATACATGGGAGGAAGATTATATAAGAAAAACAATTAAAGATGGACTTGAAAAAACGAAAAACTGTGTAGTTGAAGTAATACTTAAGGACATTCATACTTGTAGAAATAAACCTGAAAGAATATCAAACTGGGTTAAAATTGCAAAAGAGATTGCTGAAAGATATTAAAATGTATAAGACAGGG
>JAMWCO010000086.1 GCA_023818785.1 Candidatus Omnitrophota bacterium | reverse complement strand
AGATGGAAAATGGCAGAACTTATTTGACAGAGGTTTCTAAAAAACAAAAAGAACTTTTACAAAAATTTGACTTATCTGTGCCTAATGTGATTACCTAGTTATAAAAAAGCGGGATTTTGGGTTATAAGTTCAGGACAGATTGCAGTTGATTTTAGACATACAAAGTTTGCAAATGCTCTTTTTCTTGATTACCATGTAGAATCACTTAGAAGAGAAGATAAAAGATTTTATCAGGCACCACCTAATTTTTGGAGATTGAGTTTACAACCACCATATATAAAGTAAGAATATTTAAATATAAAAAAATGATAAAGGAGTCAAAATGAGGAGAGGAAGTATGAGAAAAAAATTTTGTTTATGGATATTAGGATTTTATTTTTTAACTTTATCTTTTATTTCAGGTCAAATTGAAGGTCAGCAGAATAAACTTTATACTCCAATACTCACTTTTACTGAGGAAGAAACAGGGGAAAACTGGTTCGCAAATCCCTGGGGAGGAGGAGAATGTAAAGCAGAAAGGATTGTTGATGAAAAAGATGAGAAATTTAAGACATATTTGAGGGTTTATCTAAATAATGCACAAATGACTTTGAGTAATCCTAAACTTTTTAAAAAGATATCTTCAAACTGGAAGGATAAACCTATTCATGGATTTTATTTCTGGGTGAGATTTACAGGTGAATTTACAGATAGAATTCATATGGAATATATAACTTACAGTGAAAGCGAAGGAAAATCATATAATTTTTCAAATAGATTACCTGTAACTCCTGGAGCATGGCAAAAAGTAGAAATCCCTCTTGGTGGTTTTTGTAGGCAGACTCATCTATTTGATATTAAAGAATTACACCAGATATTTATAATTACATATAAAGTAACTGGAACCCTTGATATAGGAGAAATAGGGATAGTACAAAATATTTCAGTTATACTTCCTCAAAAAATGAAACAAGTTGATATTCCTTTTTCTTCTTTTTCTGTCAAAATAGATGGTAAAGTAGAAATAAAAGAATGGTCAGATGCAAATAAAATAGAACTTTCATTACCAGACGATAATACTTCTTTCATATGTAGTAACAGAAAACCTAAGGAAGAGACAAAAGTATTAATGAAATGGGATAAAGATGGTATTTTTTTTGGTTGTATAATGTATAAGAAAGATATGAAAAAACTTAAATCAGATATTACCACAGATACATCTGATATATGGAAAGATGAATGTATAGAATTTTATTTTCTTCCTCCAGAAATACCAAAAACAATAAAAAATATGAGAAAATATGCTGTAAATGCAAACGGTAAAATAGGTGCACATCATTTTTGGAGAGACCAGAGTGTTAGTTATAAAATAGCGTCAAATAAATATTCAGATAGATGGGAAGCAGAATTTTTCCTTCCTTGGAATGCACTTGAAATGAATCCAGAAACGACTTCTTTTATAGGATTTAATGTTACAAGGACAACTTATGAAAATAATAATGTTTCTGAAAGAACTGGATGGACAACAACTAAATGGGATGGAATATTTGATTTTGGTGTCTTACTTTTTGTCCCACAAGGTGAAGAATTTTTGGAATCATATATAAATAATTTTGCATTTACCAGAATAGATACTGGATATTATATGATAAAAGGCAATTCCAATTCTTTTTCAAATTATAAATTGTGGATATTTTCTGATGAAGATACAATTTATAAAAAAGAAGGCAATATACAAGAAGAATACTTTAACATTCCTGTGAATTTTAATATAAAACAGACTGGCAATTATTATGTTCAATTATTAACTTTAACAAAAAATAAAATTCCCCAATTTTTTGAAATTCGGTTTAATGAATTTATAGAATCGGATTTAAAAAGGTTACCAATTGATGCTATCGCAATTTTCCCTGAACCAAAGGAGTTTAAATTGTATAAAGATAAAAAAGAGATTAAAGATTATATGAGGTATTTTTTAAGCAATAATGATATTAGTTTTTGTGGTGAAAAATTACAAGAAGAATTGAGAAAGTTTTATGGGATATCTATAATAAAGACGAATAATATAAAAGATGCAGATATAATTATTGGTTTAAGTGAAAATGAAGAAATTAAAGGAACATTACAAAAAAAAAGGTTTTAAAGAAAGATATGAAAAAATTAAGTATGATGGATATCTATTAAATATTGATAGTGATAAGATCATAATAATTGGGAATGAAAAAAGAGGAGTTTTATATGGAATAGATGTTTTACTTGATATTATAAAAATGACAACAGGAGAAATAGGACCACCTATATATGCTCAGGAATGTTTAATAGTAGATTGGCCTGATTTTAAAACAAGGGTATTGACCGATGATATTCAAGGTTATATGCGAGTTCAAAAAGTCCCTCCAGAATTATATTGTGATATGTTAGAAAAGTTTCCTTTAAAATTTAGATACAATGAAATTGGGATAGGTGTTAGTTGTTTTTATCACTGGGAATGTGCCCCTACTATTAGATTAAAACAAGGATGGACAGGTGAAGAATTTAGAAAAATTATAAAATTTGTAAATACAAGATATGTAAATGTATTTCCAATGCTTTTTTCACACGGTCATATGGAATGGCTTTTAAATTTTCCTGAATATGCACATTTAAGAGAAGATGGTGATAGATTTACTTTGTGTACAAAAAATCCAGTGACATATCCTACACTTTTTGCTTTTTATGACGAACTAATAAAAATAACAAGTGAAAATCCTGAGTATAAATCAAAATATTTTCTTGTAGGATTAGATGAGGTGTCCTGGAAAACATTTGAAGTTCCCCCTGAAAAAAGATGTAAGTATTGTGAAGGTATCCCTAAAAATGAGATATATCTTGAGCATATCAATAAACTTGCTGATTATTTAAGGAAGAAAGGATATAGAATGGTTATGTATACAGATATGCTTGTAGAACAACATAATGGATTTAATCAGTTTAAATGTGCTCTTATTCGTGATAAATTGCCAAAAGATATAATTGCAGCACATTGGTCTTATTTGGATGAACCTGCCATTCCAGAATTTGAAAAACTTGGGATAGAAAACTGGAAACTTACAACTGGTTGTCGTATAAATAGAATTTATGAAAATATGATAACAGCAAGAGGTATTGGTGTATTTGCTTATAATTGGTGGCTGTCAATGACTCGTGGTATGTCTCTTTCTTTATATGGTCCTATGGCACAGGCAATTTATGCAAATGCAGCATGGAACATATTCCCAGACGATAAGGATTATACATGGAAAAAATATGAAAGGATATATGGGAATTTTCTTATGCATAACTGGTCAAGAAAACCCCTTTTATATTGTTCAAAAGAAGTAAAAACTATTGATATATCTTCTATTGTTAATACTACTTGTATTGATAAAGATGGAAATGGCTGGTTCGGTTTAGGTGAGAAATTTGACCTTTCTTTAATGGATTTTTCAAAAAAAGAAATAGATGGTATTCCATTTAAATTCTCATTTAGAGAGAATATTCCTATGTGTATAAAATTGAAAAATAAAGATGATATGTTTTCAATAAAAATTGGAGAAAAATTTGGAAGTTTGATACTTTTACATGTAGCACATATAAATAGCAACATTCGTTTAGATAGATCAAATTATTTTGATAATCCTTATGGCCCACCAATAGTTAAATATACTATTAAATATAAAGATGGAACATCAACAGATTTTACAATCAATTTTGGGTGGAATATTTCACTATGGAAAATAAATTCAACTTATAAAAATTCTATTTTCAGTAAATATGTAGTTGATTCTCGTTCTATCTGGGAAGGTTATACAAAAGATGCAAAAGAAAAAAATTTACCTCCGGATATAGCAATTTATCAGTATGAATGGGTTAATCCATATCCAGAAAAAGAAATTGAAACTATCTCATTAGAAAAATTAATTCCTGAACCTGTTTGTAATTCTATTGAATATGCTTTATTAGCAATAAGTGGAAGATTGCCTAAATAATTTTTCCGGAGGACCGTCCTCCGAAAGAATTTTATTTTAAAATTTTGAAGCAATTTTTAATTTTGTTTCTGTCTCTCCACCATTAATTAAATAAAGTAAAGGTAAAGGTCTATCAACCCCTTCAATAAATTTAGGTCTTTCTTGCCAAGCATTTACAGATAAAACATTACTTAAATCCATCCAGTATTCAAGTCGTGCAACAGACAAATTCCAAACCATATGGAAGTGATTTGCAGGAGCATATTGTTTGTATTCAACCATACTTGCATATTTTGGAACAACAAATGTATGAGGCCATGTATAAGTAGATGTTTTACATACTGCTTCTGACAATTTTTCAGGAAGTTGGACAGTTTCTGCTTCATCCCAGACAAGTGAAAAAATATTATTTAAAGAACTATAAGCAAGTCGTCCTGCTATACCTTTTATGCCACCAGGAGAAACAAAAGTAACTGAATTCCCAAGACCTGGAAAATAAAATTCATCAGCAAGAGGGAATTTTATCCTTTTCATTATTTCTTCTGGTTGTTCCCATGGATATCCAGCCCAATCAAATGAAGCACTACCTGAATTGTCCCCATCTACAAAACCTTTTACTGCCCAAATTTCATCTCCTTCTATTTTAACTCCTATTTTTTCAGCAAGTTGTCTTATTTCCCATCCTTCCCACACTTTTCTGAAATCCATAAATAAAGGAGGTGCACCTCCTGTAAGCCAAGTAAAAAATAGCATCGTTAAAAGTCCTTGAACATCTGCTTCAGTAGCATATGGAATTGGTGGCTTTTTACCTTTATGGTCAAAAGTAGAGTTAAATAGAGATTCCATTATGTCTGCAACAGGTAAAGGAATTCCTCTTTTATCAGAACCCCATTCAAGTTGACTCATAAATCCACCACCAACTGCATTTAAATCATTCATAATATCCCTCACAATTAAATACATTGCAAGTGATTGGTCAAGTCGTTTACTATCATCTTCATTTCTTAATTCTATCCCACCTGAATTTTTTTCCAAGAAGTTTCTTAATTCTTTTAACTCATTTTTATTATATGCATGTTTGTTTAACATATCTGCAACTAATTTCATATCAAGTCGTGTTATCTCTATACCAAATATTTTTCTTGTGGGGATTATATGAGCAAGGGCAGTTTCCATTCCCATAGAATCATGTCCAAAGATTACAATTCTTCTTCCTTTAAGTCCAACATATGTAATTGCTGCATAACACCAGTCAATGAGTTGTTTTGCAGTATTTTCGCTCATAATAGGATTTAATCCAGTATCTGGCCAGTTTCCAACAATTATGTGGATTAACTTTCCATATTGAGATATTGCACCACTACATGCATGAGTATATACAACTCCTGGCTTTGGACCACTATTACCACATGTAAGATTTATAGGAGTATCAGGAGGAAATTGTTGTAAAAATGAAATTAAAGTTAATTGTGGGAAAGCCCATGTATCTGGGACTCCAACCAATATGTTTACTTTCTCTTCTTCAAATTGCCTTGCAACTATATCTGCTTGTTTTTCTCCATCAATTAAAATATCGCTATAAACAACTTTGCAATAAGAACCATCTGGTAGTTTTACATTCTCTGCTATAATATTTGCTGCCATTTCAATTATATTTTTCACTCTTTGTCGTGATTCTTCATCAATTCTTGGATCACAAGGAGCAAAGACACCAATTACTACATTTTTGGTATATGAATCAATTTTTTTATTTATTTTTATTGCTTTTTTCATTTTTTTCTCCTTTAATTTCATCTTCAATTACCCTTTTTCTACTTAAAATAACTTTGCCTTGTTCATCTATTCCAATGACTTTAACTTTTATTGGAGAGCCAACTTTTACTACATCTTCAACTTTTTTAATTCTAAATGGAGCCAATTCAGATATATGAACAAGACCTTCCTGAGAAGGTAAAAATTTAACAACTGCACCAAATGGAAATATTTTTGTTACTATACCTTCATAGACCTGACCAATTTCAGGTTCTTCAGCAATTTTATTTATTTCATTTGACGCCTTTTTACATGCTTCTATATTATCCGAATATATCCTTATTTCACCTTCTTCAAGAATATCTATTTTAACACCTGTTTCTTCTATAATTTTCTTTATTGTTTTACCACCAGTACCAATTACAAGACCTACTTTTTCTGGATTTATCTTTATTGTTAAAATTTTAGGGGCATAAGGAGATAAAGATTTTCTTGGAGAAGATATTGTTTTATACATTTTATCAAGTATTTCTTCTCTTGCTTGTTTTGATTGATAGACTGCCTGTGTCAAAATTTCAAATGTAAGAGAGGTTGTCTTCACATCCATTTGAAATCCAGTTATTCCTTCTTTTGTTCCAGCAATTTTCAAATCCATATCACCATAATGGTCTTCTTCACCAGCAATATCTGTTAAAATAATGTATTCATTCTCCTCTTTTATCAATCCAATAGAGACACCACCAACATGTTTTTTTATAGGAACTCCAGCATCCA
>JAMWCO010000085.1 GCA_023818785.1 Candidatus Omnitrophota bacterium | reverse complement strand
AGTACCAGTTGAAATTATTACAGATTTTGAATATATTATTTTTTCACAATTTACTTCTACACCTTTTACAGAATAATTTTCAATAATTAAATCTGTTACTTCTCCTTCAATAATATCAACATTTTCAATTATCAAATTTTTCATATATTCATTATATTTTTTTCTATCAACTTGTGCTCTACTTGACCATACAGCAGGACCTTTTGAACTATTTAAAATTCTAAATTGTATACCTGTTTTATCTGTTGCCTTTGCCATTTGACCACCAAGAGCATCTATTTCTTTAACAAGTTGACCTTTCCCTACACCACCAATTGCAGGATTACATGACATATATCCAATTTTTTCTTTATCAAAAGTAATTAATAAAACATCAATTCCCATCTTTTTACATGCCATTGCGCTTTCTATTCCTGCATGACCTCCACCAATTACAATCACATCATATTTTCCCATATTTTTAATAGAAAATTTTATGAATTTCTTTAAATTTTTTTCTTATTTTGATTCTTTGTGGACATCTTTCCTCGCACTTACCACAATCAATGCAACTATCTGGTTTTTTCCTTTCATCTTTCCCTTCCCCTATTTCTTTATATAATTTTTTAAACATCTGAGAACCAATTAGAGTATATTGATTAAATAAATTGAAGATATAAGGGATAGGAATATTTTGAGGGCACGGTTGGCAATAATTACAATTAGTGCATGGAATTTCTCTATTTCTTCTTTGATTTAAAATTTCTTCAATTATCTTTATTTCATCTTTCGTTAAAAATTCTTTTGAATCTACAATATTTACATTTTCTTCAACCATTTCAATTGAACTCATACCTGACAAAGCAACAGAAATATATTCATTTAAAAAAACAAACTTTAAAGCAATTTCAGCACAACTTTTATATTTATTTTTAAAAACATTGATTAAATAAGGCATATCAGACAATCTACCTCCTCCAACTGGACCCATAACTGCTATTCCAATTCCCTTTTTTGAAAGATACTCAATTGCGTACTCATTGCTTCTATCAAGCAAATTATATTGACACAAAATTGTCTCAAAAATATCGCAACTTTTAACTATTTCAATCATATATTCAGGTTTATCATGAAATGAAAAAGAAATATGTTTTATTAATCCTTCTTCTTTTGCTCTTATTGCCTCTTGAATAAGATTCAATTTCAAAACTTTTTCCTGAAAATTTTGCCAATTTAATGAATGGAAATGGTAAAAATCAATATAATTTGTATCAAGTTTTTTTAATTGTTCTTCAAGAAATTTTCTATAATCATCCTTTTTCTCAATATGGGATAATGGCGATTTTGTTGAAATATACACTTTATTTCTAAATCCTTTTATTGCCTTCCCAACAATTACTTCACTTTTACCATCACAATACCCATAAGCAGTATCAATATAATTTATCCCAAGTTCAAAACTTCTTTGAATTATCTTTATTGACAATTCTTCATCAATGATTTTGTTACCATTTATTTCTTTAGTTGGTAATCTCATTGCTCCAAAACCAAGCAATGAAACATTCACACCACTTTTACCAAATTTTCTATATATCATTTGACTTCTCCTTTATTTTTTTATTATAATACTATATATGATAAAAATTAAAGACATAGAGATTGAATGTGTAAAAGGTGATATTACAGAACAAAAAGATATAGATGTTATTGTTAATGCAGCAAATAAAAACCTTACTCCAGGAGCAGGAGTAGCAGGAGCAATACACAGAAAAGCAGGGAGTTGTCTTTATGAAGAGTGTAAAAAACTTGCACCGATTGAAACTGGAGATGCGGTAATAACAAAAGGGTATAATTTACCAAATAGTTATGTAATTCATACAGTTGGACCAGTATACTCTGAAGAAAAAAATCCTGCAGAAAAACTCGCTATGTGTTTCAAAAATTCACTTAAACTTGCAGATAATTATGGACTTAAATCAATTGCTTTTCCTGCTATTTCAACAGGTATTTTTGGTTATCCTGTTGAAGAAGCAGCAATTGTTTCAATTAAAGCAGTAATAAAAATAATACCTGATTTAAAATCAATTAAAAAAATAAGATTTGTTCTTTTTGATGAAAAGACATATTCTATATTCGCCCAAAAGTTAAATGAAATAAAAACTAATATCTAACCTTGCTTTCCGAACCGGGTTCGGTAGAATTTGGCATCATTTTTCTTATAAAAGTTTTCAATAATATTAACTGCTTCATCTGGCTCATTTACAACTTTAAAAATATTAAGGTCTTCTTTATCTATATACCCCCTTTTATAAAGAAAATTTTCCATCCATAAAATAAAATCTTTCCAATATTTTTCATCCATTAAAACAACAGGGAATTTATGAACCCTTTTTGTTTGAATTAAATTTATTGCTTCTGTAAATTCATCAAGTGTTCCAAATCCACCAGGAAAAATTATAAAACCTTTTGTATATTTAACAAACATAACTTTCCTTGTAAAAAAATATCTAAAAGAGATTAATGTCTTTATATATGGATTTGGTTTTTGTTCCTCCGGTAGTTCAATATTAAGTCCTATAGATTCTCCACCAGCAATTTTTGCTCCCTTATTTGCTGCTTCCATTATCCCTGGACCACCTCCTGTTATTATTGCATATCCTTTTTCTGCAAGAATTTTTGCTGTACTTACTGCCTTTTTATACCATTCATCACTTGGTTTTACTCTTGCAGAACCCCATATAGTTATAGCTTTTTCAACTTTTTCAAGTGTTTCAAATCCTTCTACAAATTCAGCCATTATTCTAAAAATTCTCCAGGATTCCTGTTCATATTTATTTCTCCTCATATTTTATCTCCTCAACAATTAAAGTAAGCCCTTTTATATCAACAACTTTTATCTTTTTATCCTTATCAATAAAACCTTTTAAACTTTTCCCTTTCCAGTATTCTCCATGAACAAAAACCATACCTTCTGGATTTAGATCTGTTATAGTTTTTCCTTCTTCTCCTATTAAACCTTCTTTCCCAGTGGCAACTTTTCTTTTCTTTGTTTTCAAAGCAAACCATATAACAAACCAAACAAAACAGGCTGTTAAAATACTTACAGAAAGAATTGAAGATATAGGGATTTTAAATTCTGATGCCTTTTTAAATAACATTAAAGAACCAAGAATAAAAGTAATAATTCCAGAAGTTATAAATATCCCAAATGTAGGGGTTATCGCCTCAATTGCAAAGAATATAAAACTTAACAATATAAGAATAAGACCAGCAAGATTTATAGGTAAAGTATGTAGTCCAAAGAAAGCAAGAATTAAAGCGATTGTTCCAACAATTCCAGGAATCCCAAAGCCAGGATGGGAAAATTCAAGTATTATTCCCCATATCCCAATAACAAGTAAGAGATACGCAATATTTGGGTCTGATATAAACTGTAAAATTTTGTCTTTAAACTCTGGTTTTGCTTCTTTAATTTCTATATTTTTTGTTTCTAATACAATATTCTTTTCTTTAATTTTTATAATTTTCCCATCTATTTTATCAAGGAGTTCAGGAATATCCTTTGCTATCAAATCAATAACTTTTTCTTTTAATGCCTCTTCTTCTGTAGATGAAATACTTTCCCTTACCGCCTTTTCTGCCCATTTTTCATTTCTATTTCTATGTTTCGCAATTGTTTTTATAAAACTTACAGTATCATTTACTATTTTTTCCTCTAATTTACTTTCTTTTTCTCCTCCAGTCAAAGTAACTGGATGTGCTGCTCCTATATTTGTTGCAGGAGCCATAGCAAGTATATGAGAAGAAAGGGCTATAAAAGTTCCTGCAGAAGTACATTGAGAACCACTTGGATAAACATAACATATTATTGGAATATCAGATGATAAAATTTCTTGAACTATTTTTCTTGTAGAAGAAAGAAGTCCTCCTGGAGTATCTATAGTTATTAAAACAAAATTGCTTTTTGTCTTTTCTGCAAGAGAAATTATATTTTTAACCTGGTAATAAGTAACAGGTCCAATTGCTCCATCAATGTTTAAAATATATCCTGTATTTGATTTACTAAAAGAACTAAAAAGAATTATAAAGATAAAAAAGAATATTTTTCTCATTTTACCAAAATAGCAGGCCTATTTATTTCATTACCATCTATTTCTATCTTCAATAAAGGCCAGTTTTTATCTTCTGTTAATATAATTGGCTGACTTTCTGTAGTTATAATTGTATCTTCTGACTTTGTCCCTGTTATTGATGGGTTCCAGGCATATGCTTGATTTTCTGTTATAATTTCTTTTATTTCTTTTTTCGCTTTAAAATACCTTGTCAAATATCCAGTAGGTCCTCCCTGATGATGTTTCTGCCATTCATTTTTATATCCTAAATTTTCATACATCTTAACTCCTTCCATAAATACTTCTCCAACTTTTTTATATTTCCTTGTTGAATTTATAAGAGTTGCATCTATTTTACATACTGCAAGATGTTTCTTATTTAATTCTTCAGATAATTTACCAAAATGAACAAGCCGAGTTAAAGAAACAATTAAACCATCTCTTCTTGCACACAAAATAACCATAACATATTTTTTAATTTTTTTGTCTTTTGGAATAGGATGTCTATATTTTTCAATCCTATCATCAGAAGCAATCAATATAACAATAGGAATAATATTTCTTCTCCATAAATTTTCACTCAATTTACCAGCAATTTCTATTTCTCTATCTTCTGGTTTTATTTCTTTACATATTTTTGTCATAATCTCTGTCGTTTCTTTCCCAAGTTTTTTATATCTTTCAATTTCTTCTTTTAAAAGTGGAAAATGTAAATTTTCAATGTTTAAAAATATATAATCTTGTGAAAGTATGTCAGAACCAATTTTCCCAGAAACAATTTTTTTTATTTTTTCATCAAGTTTCTCTTCATACCATTTTTCAACTATTGGCTCAAATCCAAAATTTTCTAATTCTTCTTCCGACAATCGTGATTCTTCAATGTTATTAGTTAGATAAAAAATTTTTTCTTTTGTGATAAGTAATTTACAAACACCAAATTCAGTATTCAGAGCAACATAATTTATTTTCCCACCAGTAAACCAAGCAAAATTACTAACCTTATTTATTAAAATGCCATTAACTTTTTTTTCTTCTATTAACTTTTTTACCCTTTCAAATTTAATTTCTATCTCTCTTTTCATATTTTAAATTATCTAATAAATTTGCTTTTTTTTCAAATTTATTTTAAAATTTTTTCTATGAGTGGAAAAGAAAGGGTTTTAAATGCATTTAATCATAAAGAAGGAGATTTTGTTCCTGTTGGAGATCAACTAATTGTTTCAAAAGTTGCATCTGAAATACTTGGTAAATATTCTTATACTGGTGGAGGAGAATTTTCAAAAGATACTATTGAATTATTATGGAAAGGTGAAAGAAATTTCCTTGTTGAAAGATATGTTGAAGATACTATTGAAATACATGAAAAACTTGGACTTGATTTTATAAGGGTTGGGACATGTCCATCAAAAAATTATTCAAAAGATGAATTACCTAAAAAAATTGGTGAAAATATTTATTTATATGAAAATAAAGAAACTAAAAATTGGTCAATATATCAATTTTCTCCATTATCTGGTCAATTCTTTTGTGTATCTTCTTCTTATGAAAAGGAGGGATATAATGCACTTGAAAGAGAAATTGAATATATAAGGAAGAAACTTGACCAAGAAATTAATTTTGAAGATAAAAGTATATTTGAAGGATGGGATAAAATTGTTGAAAAAGTTGGAAATAAAATGGCAATCGCATTTTCTGCTGGCATTGCAATTCCTATTAATCCTATATTTCTTGAATCTGTTATTCTAAAACCAGAATGGATTGAAATTTATCTTGAATATCAAACAAAATTTACAATTGAATTTATAAAAGAAGGTAAAAAACATGGCGCTGATTTCATCTTAGGTGGTGGAGACCTTGCTGATAAAAATGGACCTATATATAGCCCAGAAATTTTTAGAAGATTTCTTATGCCAAGATATAAAAAAATTCTTGATGTATGTCATTCTCTTGGGCTACCTTATGTATATAGAAGTGATGGGAATACAAGACCTTTGTGGAATATATGGTTTTCTGAAATTGGATTTGATGGTTATGCTGAAATTGATAAATCATCAGGAATTGAATTAAAAGAACTTAAGGAAAAATATGGAGAAAAAATAACTTTAATTGGGAATGTTGATTGTGCTAAAACTCTTGTATATGGAACAAAAGAAGATATTTATAAAGAAGTGGAAAAATGTATGGAAGATGCAAAAAAAGGTGGAGGATATATATTGAGTTCTTCAAATTCTATTCATTATAATGTTCCTGCAAAAAATTTGATATATATGATTGAAGCAGGAAGGAAATATGGAAAATACTAAATATTTAACTTTGAATATTTTTCTGCATATTTACCTATCAAAGTTTTTAATATCCAATTATTTTAATCTTTTCCCATCCACCTTTTAGAAATCTGATAAAAAAAATAAAACCGCATA
>JAMWCO010000084.1 GCA_023818785.1 Candidatus Omnitrophota bacterium | reverse complement strand
TCCACCTGCCTGCCCAGTTGCCATACAGGTTGCCATTACCCTTATAGAACCCATCGCTTTATGGTCAGCAGAGATACATCTTCCAACAACAATTAAATTTTTTGAATTTTTTGGAATAAGACATTTATAAGGAATACTGAACCAATCATTTGAAGGGGGTCTTAATTTATCATATGAAGGTAAATAATCTATATATATATCAAGAGCAATACAATACTCATCTGTTTTACATTCTTTTATGCAAATATGAACATTTTTTGTCCTACCAAGTGGACAGTGAATATCAATCCAATATGTCCCTCTTGCAATACTATCTTCTGTTTTATTCCCTTTTAAAATATCCTCGTCTGTAAGTGTATAAAGCCCTTCTATCTGTCTTGTCTCTCTTACACCTATATTGGCAGGTAGATTTGATAGATATGAGTTTTCAAACCCATGGACATTTTCTTTTAATGCCCTCCAATATTTATAAATCTGCTGTCTTAAAAATATCTCTCCTTTTGTTAAATCAAAAACATTGGTCCCATCTCCTAAAAATCTCATTACATTAAATGACCTTTCTCCTTTTCTTATTGTGCTTCCTTTCTCTCCTAAACCATTATTGTAAATAATTAATTCGCCTTTTTCTCTTAAATATTGTAAAATATTTTGAACCCTTTTTACTTCATCTTCTGTTAATTTATCCTCATCTATACCAGCAATTTTAAACACGCTTCCCATTGACTGAGTTTTGTTATCAAAAAATCTTCCTTTGGTATACTCAAATTTAGAAAAGAAGGCAATATCTGCATCTCCTGTTGCATCAATAAAAACTTTACCTTTGATTTTCATTTTCCCATTTTTATTTGCAACTTCTATTTCCTTAATCTCATAATTTTCAACACTTGCATCGCAGACAAAAGAATGGTATAGAATTTCAACTTTTTCTTCAAGCAATAATTTTTCAGATGATATTTTTAAAATTTCTGAATCAAAGGGAATACCATACTTTTTAAATGCTTTTTCCCATTTTTCACATCCATCCATTTTATGCGTCTCTTCAATTAAAAATTTCAAAAATCCACTTACTGCTGGTTGATTTTCATTTAAATAATGTCCTAAAATACTTCCAACAAGTCCATTTGTTGCCATTCCACCAACAAAACCATATCTTTCAATTAAAAGAACTTTTGCTCCAAGTTTAGCACATGCCCAGGCAGCAGCAATTCCTGATGGACCTCCACCAATTACAACAATATCTCTTTCCATTTTCTTCTCTTTTTATTTTTTAAATTCAGATTTCTTAAAATGATATAATTTATAGTAGAAATGGTCAATATATTCAAGGAAGTAGAAAATTTTATTAATAAAAAGAAACTGGTTGAGAAAAATGATAAGATTTTGCTTGCAGTTTCAGGTAGTCCATATTTGGTCTTCCTTTTTCTTTTTAACTTATCCTTTCAAATGCAATTTCAAAGAAAACTCGCTGGATATATTTATGGGAAAAAGATAAAAAACTTATTATATTAAATTTGATGAGATTGAAAAGTTTTGAGTTTGGATTAATAATTCTTAGCAGAATAAATACTTTTAATTTTTTGAAAATAATTGTAAAATAATTTGGGTATGCGAATATGAAATTACTGAAAAATTTAAAGTAGATAAAGATATACTGATAAAATTCTAAAAATTGAGGTTAAAAAATTAAATGGAAAAAATCTTTGAAGATAATTACCTGCCAGAAGAGTTAAGAAAAAAGAGATTGAAGGATGTTATAGAATTAAATTCAAATTATGGGAAAGAAGAGAGTATTGAGATTGTTTATTATTTAAAATCTGAACAAGATATTTTAGAAGTTGCAAAAAGACTTGCAATTGATGAAACTACTGGTAAATGGATAGGTAAAAGTAAACCAACCTCTTTATTTAAAAAATGTGTTGCTGATGTTGATAAAATATATGTTTTTGATAAAGGAGAAGGGATTATCTTTATAAGGACCCCTATTATAAATTTATCTCTCAAGAAAGACCCTTTATATCAGATTTTAATGCTTACCATTGGAGGACCTGTTCTTGAATTTGTTTATTATTCACGAGTCGCTTTGATTGATATAAATTTACCAGAAAAAATATTGAAAAAATTTAAAGGTCCGAGATTTGGTATAGAAGGAATAAGAAAAATTACTGAGACACCATTCCCTTATCCAATCATAGGAACTATTATAAAACCATGTGCTGGATTAACAGAAAAGGAAGTTGCTAAAAAATGTTATTTTGCAGCAAAAGGAGGAGTAAAATTTATAAAAGATGACGAAAAGATGTTAAGTCCTTCTTATTGTGATGAAAAAAAGAAAATCAAACTTGTAAATTCTGCTTTAAAAACTGCCTATGAAGAAACAGGAAACAGATGTATTTACGCTCCTCATCTTATTGAAAGGATTGATAGAATAAAAGAAACAGCAAGAAGGTATATTGAATATGGAGCAACTGCATTAATGTTAAATGTTATTTTGGGTCATAATTTTGAAGTTTTAAATATTTTAAGAGAAGATAAAGATATAAATGTTCCTTTGTATGCTCATAGTGGTGGAAGAAGTGCTTTATCAACAGGAAATAGAAGAATAGACGAGACAGTTATAACAAAACTTATTCGTATTTGTGGAGGAGATTTTTTTCAACATGGAGTTTTTGGTGTTTATGATACACATATTGCATCTTGTGATCAAAAATTATTAACTCATTTAATTTTTGTTATGAGAGAAAATTTAAATGGGATAAAAGATACAATACCTGTTGCTGCTGGTGGATTAAGAATTGAAAAATTAGAATTGAATTTAAAAAAACATTATAATAAAAAATTTGGTTATGGTGTTGCTTTACTTGCTGGTTCTTATCTATTTTCACATCCAAAAGGTCCATATTATGGCGCTAAAGAATTCTGGGAAAAAATAAAAGATATTCTTACTTAAAAGAGGACAACTGATTAAATTGAAAAAGTATTTAATATGATGTAAAATTTATATAATTTGGAAATTTTTATATGGATAATTTTGGTAAAATTGGCTTTACAATAATTGAAATACTTGTTTCTATTTTTATTTTAAGTACAATTTTATCTATTTCTTTACCAGTTTTACATAGGGCGAGAAATAAAGCAATGATATCAAAAACAAAATCAATCATAGATACAATTGAAACAGCACTCTCCTTATATGAGACAGACTTTGGAGATTATCCATTTTTTGAACCATATCCTGAACAAAATGAGATGAGCAAAATTTTGTATGAAAAACTTCAAGGTCCTTGTGAAAGTGAAAGATGGAATGGTCCTTATATTAGATTTAAAAAAGAACAAATTGATAAAGATAAAAATATTATTGATGCATGGAAAAATCCAATTATATATAAATATCCACAAAATGAATATGATAATATACCATTCCTTTTACTCTCAGCAGGACCTGATAGAAAATTTGGAACAGATGATGATATAGGAAATTGGTGAAATGGAAAAATTGATAAAATGGCAGGAAAGGAAGAGAAAAAAACTTTATAAATTACTTGGTGATTTACCAGAAAGGGATTACCCTGTTAAAGTTATAAAAAAGATTGAAGAAGAAAGAGAAAAATATATGCTTGAAAAACTTATTCTTGATTTAAATGGATATGAGCCAGTTCCAACATATTTTGTAAAACCAAAAAATTTAAAAGGAAAAGTTCCTTGTATTGTTTTTAATCATTCCCATGGTGGCAAATATTATCTTGGTAAGGACGAGTTTATTGAAGGGAATTCTTATATGTTAAAACCTCCTTATGCTGAAGTAATTACATCTTTAAACTTTTGTGGAATCTGTATAGACCATTTAAATTTTGGAGAGAGAAGTGGAAGGGACGAATTAACACTTTTTAAAGAACTAATATGGTATGGAAAAGTTTTATGGGGTCTTATGGTTTTTGATAGTTTAAAAGTAGTTGATTATTTATTTACAAGAGAAGAAGTTGATAAAGATAGAATTGCTACAATTGGAATGAGTATGGGTTCAACAATGGCATGGTGGATGGCTGCTTTTGATGAAAGAATAAAAGTTTGTATTGATATTTGCTGTTTAACTGACTTCCATTCTCTTATTAAAACAGATGGCCTTTCAGGACATGGGATTTATTATTTTGTTCCTTCATTACTTAAATATTTTTCAACATCAGATATAAACTCATTAATTGCACCAAGAGCACACTTATCGGTTGCTGGTGCTTTTGACAAACTAACACCAATAGAGGGATTAATAAAAATAGATAAACAACTTAAGAAAATTTATAAAAAATTTGGTAAAGAAGAAAACTGGCAATTAAGAATATATAATGTTGGCCATAGAGAGACATTTCAAATGAGAAATGATATAATTGAGTTTCTTTTAAAACATATTTAAAAATGGAAAGATTTGATATTGGGATTGATGTTATAAAAAAAGCAGGTAAATATCTAAGAGAAAAGTTTAGTAATTCTTCTAAATTGATGGAAATTAGATATGATATTAAATTGAAACAAGATATTGAAAGTGAAAAAATTATTATAGAAAATATAAAAGAAAAATTTCCAGATGATACTTTTTTTTGTGAAGAAACAGGCATTACTGGTAAACAACATAATAACTTATGGATAATAGACCCTCTTGATGGAACATTAAATTTTTCAAGAGGACTTCCTCATTGCTGTATTTCAATTGCATTTATTGGTGAAAATGAGAAGTTTGGTATTATTTATGATTTTTTCAGAGAAGAAATTTTTACAGGTATTGAAGGTGAAGGTGCTTATTTAAATGGTAAAAAAATTGTGGTAAGTAAAATAGATAAAATTGAGGATGCAACTGTTGGGATTGGTTTTATGGTAGGAGAAAAGGAAATTGAGTATGGTTTAAAAATTTTACAAAAAATAATTAAAAGAGTAAAAAGGGTAAGAATGATGGGTTCTGCTGGACTTGATTTTTCTTATCTTTCATCAGGTAGAATTGATTTACTAATTCATTTAAATTTAAAGAGATGGGATTATGAAGCAGGTAAAATTATACTTAATGAAGCAAATGGAGAATTAACAGAAGAAGAAATAAATGGAGTTAAAATTTTTAAAGGAACGAATAAAAAAATAGAATTAAATTTGTAATGGAAAAGAAAAGAACTATTAAATTGGATAGTTTAGTCCTAAAAGGTGTTTCTACTTTAATAGATAAGTTTAATTCTTTTATAAAAAATATGGAAACAAAAGAAAAGGTATCAGAGGTTGATGGTTTTGTTTCAGATTTACTTGAAGAATTAAAAGATGTTGAAAAAGGTATTCTTGGATTTTTTGCTGAAATAATTTTTATGTATAATCTTTCAGAAAGGATGATAAGTATTGAAAATGAAATATCTCTTATTGAAATTCTTGGTGAAAGAACAAAAAATTTCCTCAAACCAGATTTTATAAAAATTTATTTACAGACATCTGATGAAAAAATTTCTTCTGCTTATAATTATCCAGTTAATTTTGAAGATGAGTTTTTATTAGGGATTGTAGAGGAAAATTTTAAGAAAGGAGAGAGTATTATATATGAAAAGAAAATAGGGGATAAATTTTATTCAATTTTACTAATCCCTTTAAGAACAACAAAAGAAAAATATGGTGTATTTGTTGTTGGTAAACAAGGGAAAAGTGCTTTTACTTCAGAAGAGATTGCACTAATGATTGCAGGGACATCTGTTATTAGTTTTTCTATTTCAAATATCAAATTAATGCAAAAGATGATAATAAATGAAAGACTTGTTATGATAGGACAATTAATTTCTGGTCTTTCACATGACTTAAGAAATATATTAAATAAATTTGAAAATGGTATTTATTTTATTGACTCAGGAATAGAAGAGAAAGATATGGAAGAAATTAAAATTGGTAAAGATATTATCAAGAAAAATTATATAAAACTTAAAGAATTTGTTCTTTCTATGGTTGATTATTCAAGAGATAGAGAAATTTCCTTTGAAGATGTAAATTTACATTCTTTACTTGATGAGATAATTCCATATTTTGAAACAATTTTGAAAGAAAAAGGGATAAAAATAATAAAGGAATATGATGAGAACTTAAAAATTGTAAAAATAGATAGACATAGAATAGAAAGAATGGTTTCAAATTTAATTCAGAACTCAATTGATGCAGTTGAAGAAAATAAAGGGATAATAAAAATAAAGACAAAGGATATTCAAAATGGATTCCAAATTATTATTGAAGATAATGGATGTGGGATTCCTGAAAAAAATCTTAATAAAATTTTTGATATATTCTTTACAACAAAAGGTTCAAGGGGAACAGGTTTTGGACTTGCAATTGTTCAGAAAATAGTCAAAGAACATAATGGGAAAATAGAGGTTAAATCAAAAATAGGAGAAGGAACAACCTTTACAATAACTTTACCAAAATTATAGGAGTGCTTTTGACAGAAATTATTATACTTTCTATTGTTCAAGGTATATGTGAATGGTTTCCTATTAGCAGTTCAGGACATCTTTTTTT
>JAMWCO010000083.1 GCA_023818785.1 Candidatus Omnitrophota bacterium | reverse complement strand
AAAATAAAGGGTTTGGGTATGCATGTAATATTGGTGTAAAATATTGTAAAAATAAAATCTTCATTCTTTTAAATAATGATGTAAAAGTGGATAAAAATTTTATCTCTCCTTTGCTTAAACATTTCAATCAATCTGATATTTTTTCAGTAAGTTGTCTTGATATAAATGAATATAGAAAAAATCCTGAAAAACCATTTTATATCCTTTATTCATCAGGTGGTCATTCTGCTTATGATAAAGAAAAATTTTTATCTCTTGGTGGTTTCCATCAATTATATTTTCCTTTTTATTGTGAAGATAGAGATATAGGATATAGAGCGTGGAAAATGGGTTGGAGAAATATTCTTGAGCCGAAAAGCATTGTTTATCATCAAAAAGAAATGACTTCAAAAAAATTTGATAAAAGATATGTGGCGATGATAAAATTTAAGAATAGAATTATCTTTTTCCTTACATGTTTTGATTCTCCATTTTTAATATTTGTCTTTATTATAAAAGAGATTATAAATGCTTTCTTTTCTTTTAAATGGTATTGTTTCTCTTCTTTCTTTTGGATTTATAAAAATAAGGATAAAATTATTGAAAAAAGAAAAAAAGAAAAAAATTTTTGGAAATATCCAGATAAAAAAGTGATAAAAGTTGCCTGTTTTTTTACCATAGAGTTAAAGGTATGAAGAATAAAATTTTAATTATAATTGGAACAAGACCTGAAATAATTAAAATGGCACCAGTGATAAGGTATTGTATAAAAGAGAAATTGCCTTTTGAAATCTTACATACTGGGCAACATTATTCATATAACATGGATAAAATTTTTTTTGAAGAACTCAATTTGCCACAACCAGATTATAAATTAGAAGTTGGGTCAGGAACTGATGGACAACAAACAGCAAAAGCATTAAATGGTATAGAAAAGATATTGATAAAAAAAAGACCTTATATTGTTCTTGTTCAAGGAGATACAAATACTACTTTAGCAGGTGCACTTGCTGCATCAAAACTTTATATTAAGATAGGCCACATAGAAGCGGGTTTAAGAAGTTATGATAGAAATATGCCTGAAGAGATAAACAGGGTTTTGACTGACCATCTATCAGATTATCTTTTTGCACCTACGGAAAATTCAAAATATAATCTTTTAAAAGAAGGAATACCTGAAAAAAGGATTGTAGTTACAGGAAATACTATTGTTGACTCAATTTATCAAAGTTTAAAGATTTCAGAACAAAAAATGGGAAAAAATTTACTTAAAAATTACAATATAGAACAAAAGAAATATTTTCTTCTTACGCTTCATAGAAGAGAAAATGTTGATAATAAAGAAAGGTTAGAAAATATTTTAATATCTATGAATGTTTTAAAAGAAAAATATAAGATGCGGATAATTTTTCCTATACATCCAAGGACATTAAAAAATATAAAAATATTTAATCTTTCAAATTTATTTTCCTGTTTAGATGTTATACAACCTTGTGGATTTTTAGAATTTATACAACTTGAACGTTATGCAAAGGTTATCCTAACTGATTCTGGAGGAGTTCAAGAAGAAAGTTGTATACTTAAAGTTCCTTGTATTACATTGAGGGAAAATACTGAAAGGCTTGAAACAATTGAAATTGGAAGTAATATTCTTGCTGGTTGGAGAAAAGAAACAATTCTTGATTCAGTAGAAAAAATGATAAATAAAGAATCAAATTGGGGAAATCCTTTTGGAGATGGAAAGGCCTCTGAAAGGATATGTAAAATTATATATAACTAAAAATAGAACAAAATATTAAAAAATGTTAAAAGTTTTGATGGTTAATAGAACTGACAGTCTTGAAAAAAAAGGTGGAGATACTATTCAGATGCTTAAAACTAAACAGTACCTGGAAAAATTTGGAATTGATGTTTTTATCTCTTTCCAAAATCCGCCTGAAAAAAAGATAGAAGTTGATATAATCCATATTTTTAACCTTCAAACAGCAAAGTTTACATATAATTGGGTGAGATATGCAAAAGAAAATAATATTTTCTGTGTTATTTCTCCTATCTACTGGAAATCAAATCCATTTACAATAAAAGCAATATTTTCTTTATTTAAGGCAGATAGATGGATATGGAAAAACTTTATAAGGAGTCCATTTGAACCAATAGAAAACAGAATATCAGAAAAATTTAAATTACAAAAAAAGATATTGAAACTTGCAGATATAATTCTTCCAAATTCCTATCTTGAAATGGAACATCTTGAAAATAAATTTAAATTAAATATTAAAGGAAAAACAAAGATTATTTATAATGGTGTGGATAATTTTTTGAAAGATATAAATTTTGATAGAAAAGAAAAACTGATAATTCAGGTTGGGCATATTGGTCCTACAAAGAACCAATTAACAACTATAAAAGCACTTTTAAACTTTAAAGAAGACCTTATATTTATTGGAAGAATTGAAAATCAAAAATATTTTATTGAATGTAAGAAAATTGCAAATAAAAGAAAAGGAAAAACTTTTTTTATAGGTGAATTATCACAAAAAGATTTGATCTATTATTACCAAAAAGCAAAAGTCCATATTCTTCCAAGTTTCAGAGAAACACCTGGTTTGGTAAACCTTGAAGCATCTGTGATTGGATGTAATATTGTAACAACAACAGAAGGTTCAACAAAAGAGTATTTTGGAGATTATGCATGGTATTGTAAACCATATGATATAGAAAGTATAAGAAAAGCAACTATTAAAGCACTCAATTCTCCATTTAATATTAAATTAAGAGAAAAGATATTTTCTGAATTTACATTAGAAAAGGCAGCAAAAGAAACAATACAGGCATATAAAGTTCTATTAAATAGTGGTGTTTGAAAAAATGCATAAGATTTCAATCGTTACTATCTCTTATAATCATGGAAGATTTATTGAAGATGCAATAAACAGTGTTTTGTCACAGGAAGGAAAATTTTTTATTGATTATGTGATTGTGGATGGTGGTTCTTCTGATAATACACTTACTATATTACAAAAATATGCCACTTATATCAAAAATCAAACCTATCCATTAAAATGTTTAGGATGTAATTTTAGATATATCTCTGAACCTGATAAGGGTCCTTCCAATGCTTTAAATAAAGGATTGAAGATGATAGAAGGGGATTATGTTGGCATTTTGAATTCAGATGATTTTTATTATAAAGGTTGCTTTAAAAAAATCCTTGATGCATTTGAAAGTTATCCTGATGTTGATGCAGTATACGGCAAAACAATTTTTGTTGATGAAATGAAAAATTTTATGGGAATCCATAAAGGGAAGAAAGATTTGAAATTTGAAGATTTCCATTTGGGAGATCCGATAACTCAGCCCTCTGTATTTATAAAAAAATCTGTATTTAACAGAGTTGGACTATTTGATGAAAATTTTAAATTTTCCTATGATCATGAATTTTTTATCAGATCTCTTAAGAAAGGTATTAAATTTTTCTATATTCCAGAATTTGTTGTGTTTTTTAGAGTAAGGAAAGATGCACTAAGTTCTGGTAGATATATGGATGCTTTTGTTGAAACACTTACAGTACAGTTGAAATATTTTGGATTTGATAGATGGATTATATATAATTTAGGATTATTTTCTTATATTTATGCTAAGAAAACAGAAAAAAGTTTTGATGAGTGCTTCTTTGAAATAAAAAATTCATTCAATGATAAAAATCCAAATTTTAGAATATATGGAGAGAAAGAGAAAAAGGCAAGAAGATTAGGATATTTAAAATATTCTATATATAAAATTGGTAAAAGTGAAAAAGGTGGTATTGAAAAATATTTGAAAAAAATTATAGTTTATTTTAATATTTTATTTCTTTCTGATGATAATATACATTTCTTATTGTTCTTATTAATGACAAGAACTTGGCTTGTTGGAATGAGAATTTATTCCAAAGTAAAAAATTTATTCAAATTAAATAACCTACGAGGTTAACAGATATTGGTTCAGTATGCAGTATTTATTCCCTACTTGGATGCTATACCCTTTAAAAGAACTTTAAATTTGACAAGGGAATAGGAAAGTTATAAATTATAAATTAAAATCTATGTATGGAGAAATTTTTAATAACTGGTGGATGTGGATTTATTGGTTCTTATTTAGCAGAAGAACTTATAAAAAAGAATAAAAAAGTTATTGTTATTGATGACCTTTCAACAGGTAGTATAAGAAATGTTTTGAGCATATTAAATAATAATAATTTCAATCTTTTTTTAGATACAATTCTAAATTATGGAATACTGGAAGAGTTGATTAAAAAAGTAGATTTTGTATTTCATCTTGCTGCAGTTGTAGGAGTAAAAAAAGTTATGGAAAATCCAATTGAATCAATAATAGTAAATATTGAAGGAACAAAAAATGTATTGAATTTATGTAGAAAGTATAATAAAAAACTTTTAATTACATCAACTTCAGAGATTTATGGAAAGAATGTAAATGTTCCATTTTCTGAAGATGCGGATATAGTTATTGGTTCTACTAAAAAGAAAAGATGGTCTTATGCATGTACTAAAGCAATAGATGAATTTCTTGCTTTTGCTTTTTATGAAGAATATAATTTGTCAGTTATCATTGTAAGATTATTTAATACTGTAGGTCCAAGACAAACAGAAAGATATGGTATGGTAATTCCAAGATTTATTAAACAAGCATTAAGAGGGAATGATATAACTATTTTTGGAAATGGAGAACAAACAAGATGTTTTATCCATGTTAAAGATGTTATAAATTGTCTGTTAAAACTGATAGAAAAAGAAGAGTCATATGGAGAAGTTTTTAATGTTGGAAGTGATGATGAGATAAAAATTAAAGACCTTGCATATCTTATAAAAGATATAGTTAAAAGTGATTCTAAAATAGAATTTATAAATCCAGAGAAGATATATAATAGAGGTTTTGAAGATATGGAAAGAAGGAAACCTGATTTATCCAAAATTAGAAAAATTTTAAATTTTCAACCAGAATATTCAATAAAAGATATAATAAATGATGTAGTTGAATATTTTAAAAAAGAGATAGATTTATCAAATTATTTTTTTTAAATTAACTAATTGCTCAATTGGTTAAGTGGCAAAATGGAGATTAAAAAAAATGAAAAGTTGATATTAAGTTTAATATTGTTTTTAGGATTAATTGTTAGAATTATTTATTTATATTTTCTAAAAGATACTATCTATTTTGACCCTTACATTATGGATAAACATGACCAGAAGACATTTATATTATGGGCTGAAAATATATTAAAAAGTCCTTTTTATGTAGATGGTAATGTTTTTTATATGGCTCCTTTTTATCCATATTTCCTTGCCTTCTTATACTTTATTACTGGAGGGAATTTATTTGGCATTTATATAATTCAGATTTTTCTTGATGTTTTTTTGTGTTTTTTAATCTATTCTCTTGGGAAAATACTTTTTGATGAATGGGTAGGAATTTTATCCTGTTTTCTCTGCTCTTTTTATAAGACATCTGTTGTATATTCTGTTTCTATTTTAAGTGATAGTATAATTACATTTCTTTATGTCGCTTTTATAACCTGTTTATATATATCATTAAAAAAAAATAATTTTAAATGGTGGACAATAACTGGAATTTTGCTTGGTTTTTCTGCTTTGGCAAAACCAACAATAGGTATTTTTCTTCCATTTTTACTTATAGGTTTAATTTTATATCCTCAAGATATTATTCATTTAAAAATTTCTTCTCTAAAACAGAAAATTTTAGTATTTTTTATTTTAGTTTTTATAAGTAGTATTGTAATTCTTCCTGTAACTATAAGAAATTGGTATGTTGGGAAAGTATTTGTTCCAATATGTTCAAATGGACCTGAAAATTGGAGAATTGGGAATAGTTCTGATTCAATAGGTCTTTTCTATTATCCGAAGGGTTATTTACTTTCACCTTTATCAATTGATTTTTGGAAATTATTTTTAAAGAAGATACATTTATTTTTTACAAGTTATGAATGGCCACAAAATATGAATGTTTATTTAATGGATAGATTAATTCCATCTTTAAAATTTGCTTTTATTAGATTTGGATTTTTAGTTCCCACAGGTCTTTTCGGTTTGATTTTATTTTTTAAAGATTTTAAAAAAAATTTTTTGTTTGTAAGTTTTACTCTCTCAAATGTCTTATGGGTTGTTCTGTTTTTTATAACAGATAGATATAGATTACCTGCTGTTTTTTGTTTTTCAATTTCTTCATCATATTTTATTCTGTGGTGTTTAAAAGAAATAATTAAAAATAAAAAAATTTTTAGACCATTTCTTCTAATTCTTTTAACTTCAATATTTGCCTATATGTTTAATTATGCACCTACTGAACTTTTAATAGAAGAAAGTAAAAAAATTTTTGGGTATCTGAGTTTGAAAGGAATAAATAAGGACCTTGAGGCAAAAGAGATAAATAAAGCATTTAAAAAAGCAACAGATTTTTTAAAGATTTTACCAGATGACCCAAAAAGTAATTTTTTAATGGCAGTTGTTTATTATGAAATGGGATATAAAGATACAGCAATATTATATCTTCAAAAGGCACTTGAAATTAATCCAGAATTTAAATTGGCAGAAGAATTTTTAAAAGATATAATAAATAAAAAATGAAAAAAATATCACTATCTATCCA
>JAMWCO010000082.1 GCA_023818785.1 Candidatus Omnitrophota bacterium | reverse complement strand
TTTTTAACTTCAAGAGTTATAGAAGAGTTTCCACTTATAGGAGCAAGTTTTATATATGAAGAAATTAGAGTTTATAAAAATGTTGATATTGGACTTGCTATAAGTGTTTCTGATGGTCTTGTTGTTGCTTCAATAAAAAATGCAAATAAAAAGACAATTAAAGAAATTTCAGAAGATAGAAAAAATATTGTAGAAAGAGCAAGAGAAGGAAAGTTAAGTCAAGATGATATAAAAGGAACAAACTTTGTTATATCTAATCTTGGTATGTATAAAATTGAGAATTTTTATCCAATTATAAATCCTCCTGGTGTTGCAATAATGGGTGTTGGTAAAATTGAAAAAGGTTTTTTTGTTGAAAATGAAAAAATAAATATTAAAAATTATATGTATATTTCTTTCTCATTTGACCACAGAATAATTGATGGTGCATATGCAGCAAATTTCTATAAAAAATTGAAAGAAGTTATTGAAAATCCATCTATTTTACTTTTTAAAAATGTTTGAAAGAATGAAAGAAGATATTAAAGTTGTTTTTGAAAGAGACCCTGCAGCAAGAAATGTTTTTGAAGTTATTACAAGTTATCCTGGCTTACATGCGATATGGCTTCATCGTCTTGCCCATTTTCTCTGGAAAAATGGAGCAAAGACATTAGCAAGAATAATTTCACATATAAATAGATTTTTAACAGGCATAGAAATTCATCCTGGAGCAAAAATAGGAAGGAGATTTTTTATTGACCATGGAATGGGTGTTGTAATTGGAGAAACAGCAGAAATTGGAGATGATGTTTTAATGTATCAAGGAGTTGTTCTTGGTGGCACTTCTTTAAAAAAAGAAAAAAGGCATCCGACAATAGGTAATAATGTTGTTATAGGAGCAGGAGCAATTTTACTCGGTCCAATTAAAGTTGGAGATGGAGCAAAAATAGGTGCTGGAAGTGTTGTAATTAAAGATATTCCAGAAGGGACTACTGCTGTTGGAGTTCCAGCAAGAGTTGTAGAAAAAAGGGAAAAGAAAATAGACCTTGACCATGATAAACTTCCAGACCCAATTTTAAAAGTTCTACAATTAATAATTGACCAACAGGAAGAACTTGAAAAAAGAATAAAAGAACTTGAAAAATTTGAAGGGTTTAAATCAAAAATAGATGAATATTTTGAAGAAAAAAAGAAGGAAATTATTGAACTTTTAGAAGGAGGTATTAAATGAAATTTAAAATTATAGGAATTTTAAATTTCTTTTTTATTTTTACTATTTATACAGAATCATATACTATTTATCATACTGTTAAGAAAGGCGAAAATTTATATTTAATTAGTAAAAGATATGGAACAACGCCAGAAAAACTAAAAAAACTAAACAATCTAAAATCATCCAATATCTATCCAGGACAAAAAATTATAGTAGGAACTAAAGAAGAAAAAATAGAAAGTGAAAAAAAAGGTGAATTTATTAAAGATTATTATATAGTAAAAAAAGGAGATACTTTATCTAAAATTTCAAAACAGTTTGGTCTCTCTATTTCTGAATTGAAAAAGATGAATAACCTTAAAAGTTCAAAATTAAAAATAGGGCAGAAAATTGTTGTAGGAATTAAAAAAGTAGACCTTAAAAATGTAAAAAAGGAAATTAATCTGGATGAGGTAAAACCAATTACAGATGTTTCTCAAAAAATATATTATAAAGTATGTGAAGGAGACACAATAGAATCAATAAGTGAAAAATTCCAAATAGAATCAGAAAAATTACTTCAGGCAAATTTAATAAGAAGGGAAGATTTAAAAGTTGGTCAGATTTTAGTTATACCACCAAGAGATTTACTTGAAGATAAAGTTGAACAAGAAACAATTGTAGAAAAACATACTGATTTAAGGACAAAGTTAATTCAAGAAGCATTAAATTACCTTGGAACAAAATATAGATATGGAGGAGAAAGTAGAGGTGGACTTGATTGTTCTGCTTTAACAAGATTGGTTTATAGAATAATAGGATTAAATTTACCACAGAATTCTATTGCTCAATATCAAAATGGATTACCTGTAAATAAAAAAGAAGCATTACCAGGAGATTTAGTATTTTTTAAAAGAGGGGATAGAATTGGACATGTAGGAATATATCTTGGTAATGACCTTTTTATCCATGCAAGTTTCACTTTAAAGAGAGTAATTATAAGTTCATTAAGTGAAAAGTATTTTAAAAATAGGTTTGCTGGATTTAGAAGATATTTAATAGATGAAGATGAAAAATATTTTGCAGAGGAGATAGATGTTAAACAGGAATAATCATTGTAGATTTATGGAATTTGTGTGGAAAGGATATAGGTCTATTTTTATTGAAAATGAAATAATAAGGGTTGAAATTCTTATTGATAAAGGCACTGACATAGTTGAATTTTTATATAAAGAAAAAGATATTGATTTTATGTGGAGAAGTCCAATACCTTTTTATCCTCAATCAAAATTAATTGAAACAGCACCAACAAAGTTAGGAAGTTTCATTGACTATTATCCTGGTGGCTGGCAGGAGATTTTCCCAAATGGTGGTCCAATTTGTGAATATAAAGGAGCGACTATAGGACTACATGGAGAAGTTGCTTTATTACCATGGGAATATCAAATAATTGAGGATAGTCAAGATAAAATTTCAATAAAATTTTATGTTTATACATATAGAACACCTTTTTATCTTGAAAAAATAATAACAATCAAAAGTGAAACTCCTTATATAGAAATAGAAGAAGAAGTTAAAAATCTATCTGGTCAAGAGATTGATTTTATTTGGGGGCATCATCCTACTTTTGGAAAACCATTTTTATCAGAAGATTGTATTATAAATATTAAAGGAGGAAAAGTTAAAGTTATTAAAGGAGATGGGAAATCATTAACAAATTTAAAACAAACAGAAGGAGATTGGCCTTTTGTTGAAGGTGTAAACGGAGAACAAGTAGATATAAGTAAAGTTCCTGCTGAAAATGATAATGTTTCAGATGTTATTTTCATTTCAGAACTAAAAGAGGGTTATTATGAAATTTTGAATGAAAAATTAAAAATTGGATTTTTTATGGAATTCCCAAAAGAAATATTTAAATATATATGGTTTTGGAGAATTGCAAAAGGTAGTTACGATTATCCATGGTGGGGTAGAAACTATAATATTGCCCTTGAACCATTCTCAAGTTTACCAAATTTATCTGAAGCAATAAAAAGGAACGACCAATTGAAACTAAAAGAAAATAGTTCATTGAAAATCTCTTTGAAAAGTGGGGTGAAAAAAATATAAAATGGATGAATTTGAAACAATTATTGGTCTTGAAGTCCATGTTGAACTTCTAACAAAAACAAAGATGTTTTGTAGTTGTTCCACAAAATTTGGTAGTCCACCAAATTCTCAAATATGTCCTATCTGTACTGGTATGCCAGGGGTTCTCCCTGTTATAAATGAAAAAGCAGTTGAACTTGCTATAAAAACAGGTCTTGCTTTCAATTCAAATATTTCAAAATTTTGTAAATTTGCAAGAAAAAATTATTTTTATCCTGATTTACCAAAGAATTATCAAATTTCTCAATATGAAGAACCAATAGGAGTAGGTGGTTATCTTGAATTAGATAGTAAAAAAATTCGTTTTAAAAGAATTCATCTTGAAGAAGATGCAGGAAAACTTTTACATTCTGAAAAAGGCTATTTTTCATATATTGATTTTAACAGAAGTGGTATTCCTTTACTTGAAATGGTTACAGAGCCAGATATACAAAGTCCTGAACAAGCAGAAGAATTTCTTGAAAAACTTAAACAAATACTTGAATATCTTGAAATAAGTGATTGTAATATGGAAGAAGGTTCTTTAAGATGTGATGCAAATATTTCAGTAAGGAGAAAAGGTGAAACTTCTCTTGGTATTAAAATAGAAGTAAAAAATATGAACTCTTTTAAATCAGTGAGAAAAGCATTGGCATATGAAAGTAAAAGGCAGATAGAGATTTTAAAAAAGGAAGGAGAAATTATTCAAGAAACACGACTTTGGAATGAAAAAGATGAAATTACTGAAAGTATGAGGTCTAAAGAAGAGGCACATGATTATAGATATTTTCCTGAACCTGACCTTGTCCCTCTTGAAATTAAAGATGAATTGATAGAAAAAATAAGGAGAGAGATAGAAGAATTACCTGACCAAAGAAAAGAAAGATTTAAAAATACTTATGGTCTTTCTGATTATGATGCAAATGTTTTAATTACACAGAAAGGAATTGCTGATTATTTTGAAGAATGTGTAAAATTATATAAAAATCCTAAGATAATTGCTAATTGGATAATGGGAGAACTTCTTGCAAAAATTAAAGGTAAAATATTAAAAGCAGAAGAAATACCTTTAAAACCAGAAAATCTTGTTGAGATTCTAAAATTGATAGATGAAGGAAAAATAACAGGAACCATAGGAAAAGAAATATTTAAAGAATCGTATGAAACAGGTCTTTCTCCAATAGATATTGTAAAAAAGAAAAATCTTATTCAAATAAAAGATGAGGAAATTTTAATAAAAGTTGTTGAAGATGTTGTAAAAGAAAATGAAAAAGCAGTTGGTGACTGGAAAAAAGGCAAAGAACAGGTTATTGGATTCCTTGTAGGACAAGTTATGAGAAAGACATCTGGTAAAGCAAACCCAAATGTAGTAAAAGAAATTTTAATTGAGTATTTAAAAAAATTAAAATAAAGGGTAAAATAATTAATTTAAAAGGAGAAAAGATGAAAAAGAAAATATTTTTAACATTATTAAGTTTTTTATTACTTACATTTGTTTTTGGTGGAGATGTTACTCTATCACAGACAAAAAGAAAAGATGACAATCTCTATAGAAATCTTGAACTTTTTATTGATGCATTAAAAATAGTTCGTGATAATTATGTTGAACCAGTTGAAAATAAAAAACTTATTTATGGCGCTTTAAAAGGTATGCTTATGTCTCTTGACCCTTACAGTGCTTTTCTTGAACCAGAATTAAAAAAAGAATTGCAAATAGAAACAAAGGGAGAATTTGAAGGCGTAGGAATGGAAATAACACTCAAAGATGGAATAGTTACTGTTGTTAGTCCAATTGAAGATACACCTGCATGGAAAGCAGGAATAAAAGAAGGAGATAAGATAATTGAGATAGATGGGAAATCAACTAAAGGAATGTCAACAATGGAAGCAGCAAAAATGTTAAGGGGTAAAAAAGGAACAAAAGTCACAATAAGTATTTTAAGAGAAGGTGCACAAAATTTGATTAAGATTACTCTTGAAAGAGATATTATTAAAATAAAATCTGTAAAATCAAAAATTTATGATTCAATAGGATATATTAGATTGACTGGTTTTCAAGAAAATACATCTGAAGATTTGAAAAAGGTAATTAATGAATTTAATGAAAAAAATATAAAAGGATTAATCCTTGATTTGAGGAATAATCCTGGTGGATTATTAAATATTGCTATAGAAGTTAGTGAATTCTTTTTACCACCAAACAAATTAATTGTATATACTCAAGGAAGAGATAAAAAAGATACAGCAAAATTTTACAGTAGAAAGGATCAATTGTGGAGAAAACCAATTATCTTACTTGTAAATGGTGGTAGTGCATCTGCTTCAGAAATATTATTTGGTGCATTAAAGGACAATTACCCTAATTTTCTATCTATTGGAACAAAAACATTTGGAAAAGGTTCTGTCCAAAATCTAATTTCTCTTCCAGATGGTTCAGCAATTAAACTTACTATAGCAAAATATTATACACCAAAAGGTATATGTATTGAAGGAGAAGGGATAGAACCAGACATAGAAGTAAAACTTGAAGGAGAAAAACCAATAATGCCAACAAGCGATGAGGATTTACAATTTAAGAGAGCACTTGAAGAAATAAAAAAAATGATTTAAATGGTAAAAAAAGAAAATAACAAATTTTCATTATTTGTCCCTTTTTTTCTTCTTTTAATTTTGTGTATTTTAATTATTGGATTGAAGATTCTTAATGAATTTAAGAAAGTAGAAAAATTTGAGAAGAAAGAAATAGCAAAATTATATTATCCTGAGATTAAACCAGAGATATCTGAAAAAAGAAGGATTGAAAAAACTGCAGAAGTTGCGATTATTATAGATGATATTGGATGGAATTTATCAATAATAAAAGAAATAGAAAAAATAAATAAACCACTTACACTCTCAATTTTACCAAAAGCACCTTACAGTAAAGAAATATTAAAAGAATTAAAAGATAAAAATTATGAATTACTTTTACATTTACCACTTGAACCAACTCCACCATCACAATCTTTTGATAAGGGTTTAATAAAAGTTGATATGAGTGAAGAGGAAATAAATAATACTTTCAAAGATGATATAAAGGATTTTTTACCATATATTAAAGGTATAAATAATCATATGGGTTCTTTATATACAATAAATGAGGAAAAAATGAGAATTTTGCTTGAAAGAGTGAAAGAAAATAATTTATTCTTTGTTGATAGTTTAACAAATCCAAAAAGTTGTGGATATAAAATTGCAAAAGAGATTGGAGTTAAAACAAGAAAAAGAGATATCTTTCTTGATATATCTCCAGACCCTGAAGAAATAAATAAAAAAATAGATGAATTACTGAAAATTGCCAAAGAAAAAGGTAGTGCTATTGCTATTGGGCATGCTAAAATGCAAA
>JAMWCO010000081.1 GCA_023818785.1 Candidatus Omnitrophota bacterium | reverse complement strand
AGTTGGAGCGATAATGGATGATTTTTTTGTAAAAGAAAAACCACCTTTTACACCAGAACAAATTGAAGAAATAAAAGAAAGATTTAATAAAAATGAGATTGAACTTTGGACTGTTTTATATCAGCATCAATTAAATTTACCTATTAAAGAATATCTTGAAAAATTTGATTTGATAACTTACTGGATATGGAAGTCAGAAGATATAAATAAAATTGAGGGATGTTTTGAAAAATTTTGTGATATAGTTCCTGAAAAAAGAAAAGCACTTGGAATTTATATGTGGGACTATGGAAATGGTAAAGAGATGCCAATTGATTTATTTATAAAAGAAGTTGGGATTGGACTTAAATACCTTAATGAAGAAAAAATAGAAGGAATAATATTTCTTGCCAGTTGTATAGTTGATTTAGGGCTTCCAATAGTTGAATGGGTTAGAAAATGGATTACTTCTTTATAGATATAGATGGAACAATAACAGATAATAATCCAGAGAAGAAATATCAGGAAGAGAAACTTGTCTTAGGGAATCCTATATTTGGAGTTATAAGAGATGTAATGGTAGAAGAAGGATGGTGTCCAGAAGAAGCAAAAAGGGAAATAGAAGAATATGCAAACAAAGTTATATGGTGGGATTATCCTGATATATTGGCTGAGTTTAATTTACCTATTGAAAAAACCTGGGAAAGGATTTACAACTGGCATAATGAATATAAAATAGTTTATAAAGATACTGTTAAATTGATTAAAAAATTATATAAAAGAGGCAAAAATCTTTTTATAGTGAGTAATAATCCAATAGTAGGATGTCTTTTAAATTTAAAAGTTGCAGGACTTGGTGATATAACTGGTTCAAAATATTTTAAAAGAATTTTAGGAGCAAACATTTTAAGGGGACAGAAACATCAAATAGAATTATGGAAAAGAGCAATTGCTCAGATAGGAGTAGAACCAAATAAAATTGTAAATATAGGAGACAATATAAAGGAAGATGGTGAAATTCCATTGAAAATTGGATTAAAAAAATGTTTTATCATAAGAAGAAATCAAGTAGAAGAAGAAAAAGATAATTTAGTTGTCTTAAAAAATCCTATTTTTATTTTAAAATATATCTAATATTGGTTGCAATAATTCTCAAATGTGTAGTTTTTAAATGCTCCAGTTGACCTATAATTAAAAATAAAAGTAAAATAACCATAGCGCCTGTAGCTCAGTTTGGATAGAGCGGTGGACTTCGAATCCAATGGTCGCCAGTTCAAATCTGGCCAGGCGCGCAAAAAAGGGGAATATTGTGGAAAAATTTATTGCTTCTTTACTTTCTCTATTTATTACACTTGACCCTATTGGAACAATTCCTTTTTATATAAGTTATATAAAAAAATTTACAGAAGAGAAAAAAAATAAGGTCCTTTTTATTTCAATTTCTATCTGTTTTATTATTGGGTTTTTGTTTCTTTATTTTGGAGAGTTTTTATTTAGATATCTTAAAATTTCTTTTAGTGATTTTTTGATTGCAAGTGGTATAATTTTGTTGATTTTTTCAATAACAGAATTTATAGGAGCAAGTCAGTTTAAAGTTGAAGAAGAATTTGCAATAGTTCCTCTTGCGATTCCTCTTTTAGCAGGGCCGGCTTTTTTGACAACTATATTAATTTCAAAAAAATTTTATGGAACAGAAATAACTCTATTATGTATATTTTTAAATATGATTTTTGCTTACATTATTCTTTTCTATGCTCAAAAAATTTCAAATGCGATAGGTAAAATAGGAATAAAAGGACTTATTAAAATTTTATCCCTTTTTCTTGCTGCACTTGGAATAAAGTTTATAAGAGAAGGTATAGACCAAATTATAAAATATTAAAAATGAAAGTTTTTAAGATTTTTAAAATACAATAAAAATATATTTCATTTTTCAATTTTAAATGATAAAATATAATAAAATGGTGAGTGTAGCTCAGCGGATAGAGCACTGGACTGTGGCTCCAGGTGTCGGGGGTTCAAATCCCCTCACTCACCCATAAATTATTCTTTAATTACGATTGTTCTTGCGATTTTATCATGCCAGGTTTGTTTTCTTTTATCCCATATAGCCCAGAGGTATCCAAGAAATGAAAAGAAGGAAAAGATAGGATAAATTATTTGTTTTACAACAACTTCTCTTATAAATGCGGTTTTAAAAGATATTTTATTCCCATTTTCATCTACAATCTTTATTCCAACAATCATCTTTCCTAAACTTGCACCAAATTTCCCAACAATTAAAATTTTATAAAGTGAAAAAATAAAAAAGAAAATTATTAGAAAGATGAAAGTTTTAATTATGATATAAATTGCTTTGGAAAAATCAAATTTGCCAGAGTAAAAATTATTTATTAAATTTTCATAATAATCAGGATTTTGAAATGAAAAGGAGATTTTAAAGGTAATTGAATAAATAGACCAGAAAACAATTATATCAATTATGAATGCTAATAATCTTAAAGATAAATTTGCATATTTAATTTCTTTTTCTATATTTTGATTACTTTCAACTATCCCTTGATTTTCCATAAATTTATATCTCTGGAATCCACAAATATTTTAAAACAGGAGTATTTATTTTAGAAATTTTTGAAAAAATTAATTTTTCACTTTGGTAAAGAGAGAAAAATTCAAAAATACTTGGCTTATAATAATATTCAACAACTTTTAGTTTTCTTTCCTTTGTGATTTCTTTAATTATATCAATTGCTTTCTGTAATCCTCCTAATTCATCAACAAGCCCTAATTCCTTTGCCTGGTTCCCTGTAAAAATCCTTCCATCTGATATAAGTTTGATTTTATCATCTGATATTTTCCTATTTTTAATTATTGCATCAAGGAATCTCTTTGCTGCCTCGTCTACAAGATTTTGTAAAATATTTTTTTCCTCAATATCCATCTTTCTAAATGGTGAACCAATATCTTTATGCTTACCACTTTTCATTACAATCATATTAATTCCTAATTTTTTCTCAAATAACTCTTTAACATTATAGAGTATTACAACAGCACCAATATTTCCTGTGATTGTTAGAGGATGAGATATAATTTTGTCTGTTGCAACAGCACAATAATAACCGCCTGAAGTAGCAATATTTTCAAGGAGTGCCACGACTGGTTTTGATTTTTTTACTTCTTTTATTTTTTCATATATTTTTTCAACTTCAATTATTTCACCACCTGGAGTATTTATTTCTATAATTATTCCTTTTACTTTTTCATCTTCTTTTAAATTTTCAAGTCCTATTTTTACTATTTCGGATAAACTTCTTGTCCGATATCCTTCATAATAAGGTGTAATTTCTCCTTCAATTTTAATCAATCCAATTTTATATTCAGCATCTTTATCACCAGTTATAAATTTCTGTCTAAATCTTATTTCTTCAGAAGATATAATTTTATATATTGATTTTTTTGTAACTTTTGAGATTCTTCTATTATATGAAAATTGATTTAAAACCAAGGTAATAAAAATAAGACCTATAAATATAAATGTAGCGAAAATTCTTTTTTTCGTTTTTTCCATTTTATTTATATTTTACAATATTATTAATTTATTTCAAATATTCACTTAATATAGGAAATTTAAAAGGATTGACTAAAAAAATCTTTTAAGTTAAAATTAATTAAATTTAAAAATTTTTTATAGGAGGGAAAATGGAAAAAACAGAGATAGCAAAGAAAGATATAATAAAAAGGAAATGGTATATTATTGATGCAAGTGGACAGATTCTTGGACGACTTGCAAGTAAAGTTGCAAAAATTTTAATGGGTAAACATAAACCAATTTATACACCGAATGTTGATACTGGAGATTATGTAATTGTAATAAATGCTGAAAAAATAAGAGTAACAGGTAAAAAACTTAAGGATAAAATTTATTACAAACATACTCCTGGATACCTTGGACATTTAAAAGAAGAAAAACTCGCTTCATTATTGAATAGAAGACCAGAAGCAGTTATAAAATTTGCAGTAGAAGGGATGTTGCCTAAAAATTCTCTTGGAAGGAAAATGTTAAAAAAATTGAAGGTATATAGAGGGCAAGAACATCCACATATTGCTCAAAAACCAGAAATTTTAAATTTAGAAGAGGTGAAATTATGAATAAAATTTATATTATTGATGTTACAAATAGAGATGGTGTTCAGACAGCACATCTTGGACTTGCAAAACTTGAAAAAACAATGATTAATATTTATTTAAACCAAATGGGGATTTTTCAAAGTGAGGCGGGATTTCCAGTTACAAGACATGAGATAAATTATTTAAATGCAAATATGAGTTTAGTTGAAAAAGGTGTTTTAAGTCCAATAAGGATTTCAGGATGGATGAGGGCTGTTGTTAGTGATGTTGAAGAAGGTTTTAAAAATATCCCTAAATTAAAACATGCTAATCTCTCAATTTCAACTTCTGAACAGATGATAGTTGGTAAATTTCAGGGAAAAATGGGATTTAAAGAAGTAGTAAAAACTATGGTAGAAGCAGTAAAAGCAGCAAAAGCACTTGGAGCAGAAACAGTTGGTGTTAATGCTGAGGATGCTTCAAGAACAAAAATAGAAAATTTGATTGAATTTGCGCTTGCTGCTAAAGAGGCAGGTGCTGATAGAATAAGATACTGTGATACTCTTGGATATGATACTCCATTTACAATATATGAAAGAATATATAAAATCGCAGAAGAAACGAAAATCCCAATTGAACTTCATTGTCATAACGACCTTGGAATGGCAGTTGCCTGTTCTGTTGCAGGAGCAAAAGGTGCAATAGATGCAGGAGTTGACGCATATATTAATACAACAATAAATGGAATGGGAGAAAGAACTGGAAATGCTGATTTAGTTTCATGTATTCTTGCTATTAAATATGGTTCTGGAATGGAAAAATATAAACTTGATGAGAATATAAACTTAAAGATGGCTTGGAAAATTTCTCATTATGCTTCTTATGCTTTTAAAGTTCCGATACCTATAAATCAAGTTGGTGTTGGGAAAAATGCTTTTGCTCATTCCTCAGGAATACATGTTGATGGTGCTTTAAAGGATAGAAGAAATTATGAACTTTATGATTTTGAAGAACTTGGAAGAGGGGAACCAGAAATTGTTGAAACAGGGAGAATGATAATACTTGGAGAATATAGTGGAATTAAAGGATTAAGAAATGTATATGGGAAACTTGAAATAGAGTTTAAAGATGATGAGGAAGCAAGGAAGATACTTGAACTTGCAAGATATGCAAATGTTCATAAACAGAAACCAGTTACTGAAGATGAGTTAATATTTATTGCAAAATATCCAGAAGAAGCCGCTCTTTTAATGAGAATGACACCTTAAAAAATGGGAAAAACCATAGTAGAAAAAATCTTTTCTTCTCACTCAGAGAAGGATGTAAAAGAAGGAGATATTGTTCTTGCAAAGATTGACTTTTTAATGGCACAAGATGGGACTGCACCTTTGGTAATTAAAAGTTTTGAAAATCTCCAAATGGAGAAAATTTTTAATCCAAATAAAGTTGTCTTTGTTATTGACCATAATAGTCCAAGTCCAAATGAATCTGTTTCTTCTTTACATAAATTAATGAGAGATTTTGCTAAAAAATATGGTATAGAAATTTTTGAAGTTGGTGAAGGTATTTGTCATATTCTCATTACTGAAAAAGGGAAAGTAAAACCAGGAGATTTAGTTTTAGGTGCTGATAGTCATACACCTACTTACGGTGTTTTAAATTGTGTTGCAGTTGGAGTTGGTTCCACAGATCTTGCTATAGCAATGGCAACTGGATTTTTGTGGTTTAAAGTACCAAAAACTATAAAAATTGAAGTAAAGGGTAGAAAACCAACAGGGATATTTGGAAAGGATATAGGATTATATATGGTTAAAAATCTTACAGGACAAGGAGCAATTTATAAGTCAGTTGAAATAAAGGGTGAAACAATAAAAGAAATCTCTATGGATGAAAGGTTTACGATATGTAACTTAACTACTGAAATTGGAGCAAAATGTGGAATAATGGAGTTTGATGAAAAGACAAAAGAATATCTTGAAAAAAGAGGGATTAAAGATTATGAGATAGTTTTTCCTGATAAAGATGCAGTTTATGAAAAAGAAGTTATTCTTGATATATCAAATTTAAATCCACAAGTATCAAAACCACATTCTGTTGATAATGTCTGTGATATAAGTGAAGTTGAAGGGATAGAAATAAATCAAGGATTTATAGGAACATGTACAAATGGAAGAGTAAGTGATTTTGAAGTTGCTGCAAAGATATTAAAAGGTAAGAAAATAAAAAAAGGTGTAAGATTGATCTGTACTCCTGGTTCAAGAGAGATTTTCCTTGAATGTTTGAAAAAAGGTTATATTGAAATTTTAATTGAAAGTGGTGCCTGTGTTACAAATTCTGGTTGTGGGCCTTGTGTTGGAACTCATCAAGGGATACCATCTGATGGAGAAGTTGTAATATCAACTGCAAATAGAAATTTTAAAGGAAGAATGGGAAATCCTAATGCATTTATCTATCTTGCCTCTCCTGCAACTGTTGCAGCAAGTTGTATTGAAGGGAAAATAACAGATCCAAGGAGATATTTATGAAGTACAAAAAAAATGAAGATAGTTTGAACACTCTGTTTAAAATTGAAGAGGTTGTTTCAGAAGATGGAGTTGTTGTAATAAATAAAGAAAGGTTTATTACTTTTTTACACCAACTTTTAAATATAAAAGAAT
>JAMWCO010000080.1 GCA_023818785.1 Candidatus Omnitrophota bacterium | reverse complement strand
ATTCAGGTGTTATGAAAGGTAAAAAATTTATACTCCATGATGGGAACAATTGTGCACCTCAAACACCTGTTATTCATTTTGAAACAATGTATCAAGCAGGTAAAGAATTTGGGAAATATGATTAATCTTTAGTGAAAATTATTTGTAAATTTCTCACATTTAAATATCTTTTTCATATTCTCTTGCAATTTTAAGTAATCTTTTTATTTTAGGCAAATCAACCAATCTATCAAGTGAAAAATTTATTGATAATGGTTTATAACTTGCCAGTTTAATATATAATCTTTCAAGTTCATCCTCATTTAAATTAAAAATTTCCCAGGATTTTATTCTTAATGTAAATTTACAAGGACAACTTTTTGATAAAATTTCTCCATTTAAATATTGGTCTGTTGAAGGGTCAAAAACATCTATTTTAATGTCTTTTAAAAATTTTAAATGTTCTTCTCTTAATAGTTCACTGTGTAAATGTCTTTCTGTTGCTTTAAGTCCTTCATACATTTTATTCCAGTATTGTAAAACAAATTCAGGAAATAGTTTTGGTGGTAAAATGCCTGCAAAATCATCTGGTATTCCCTTTGGTCCTTCATTTATTTCCTCTCCAAAATAGTTTAATATTGTTTTTGTATAATTGAGGGCACTTTTTACACAAAACTCAAGTAACTTTTTTGCTTTTTTAGGATTCTCATAAATAAGAATAAAAAATTCCTGTCCCATAATTAAAACAGCAGTTGATATAGGTCCTTCATAAAGATGTCCAATTGTATTTGGTGTTTCTGGAACAATTTTTTTCAATTCTGATAATGTTTTCAGTTTTTTTTGTATTATAGGTGCACTTAAATAATCTTCTGGTTCTTTCAACCTATCAATATCATCAAGATTTTTTATTATTGGAAATGGTTTTGGTTCTCCATCTAAAGGAAATTCAATTTTTGCTCCAAGAGAAGAAATATGTGGATAAGCAAATCCTGCCATTTTTGGGATAGGTGATGGAACTTCTAATTCTTCTGCTATTTCTTTTAATTTTTCGTATGTTTTTACAATTGCTACTGGGTCAAAATGTAATTGATAAAAATTAATATTCCCAATCTCTAAAAGTAAATGGTCTGAAAAACTAAAAGAAAATTTTTGTCCCATCATTCCTCCTATTTTAACTTAAATTTATAAAAATTTTCATCAACTTTTTCCAGTATATATTCATCTTTATTAATACTAAAAATTCCTTCAAATTCTGAAATTGGTTTATCCCAGTAAATATAATCAGGAGGATTTTTTCTAATCTCTCTTGCTAATTCTTTTTTATAATATGTTGAGATTGAATAATCAAAATTAATGAATTTCAAAGAACTTTTTGTTTTTGTATAAAAATATATAGTTGGGTCAGGTGGGTTCATAATAAATCTTTCCCCATCTTGTAAATGTTTGATAATTGTAAAAGCAATAGGATTAACAACATTTCTTAAATCTTTTTCTATAATAATTATTTTCAATGCTTTTGCTGAATGTTTTAGCCTCAAATAAATAAATTTTATAGGGAATAAAGTTAATAGTAAAAAAGTAATGAATAAAAATTTTTTATACCGAAAATTGATTAAAAGATGAAGAGAAGAAAAGATAATAGGAATAAAAAAAATAATTGAATAATGAAGATGAGATGGTGGAGTTTTAAATAAAATAAAAAGTGGAATAAAGGAAAAAGAGAATATTTCTTTTTTGAATTTTGTATTTTTTATATAAAATAAAGAAAGAATAAATAATATAATCATTTGTAAAAAAGGTCCATAAAGAAGATGAAATTTCAAATCTAAAATAAATTTATAAAAACTTTTAGGATTTTCCTTCCCCCAAAAAATTGGATAAAAGATTGTACAATCAATACTTTCTGGGTAACCCTTTAACATAACATAGATAAAAAAAATTAATGGAATAAAACTACCGATTATAAAAAATTTAATATCTTTATTAATTTTTTGTATAAAAAATAATAACAAAAATAATGTGAAAAAAATTAAATTTTGTTTAAATAAACAGGAGATAGTAGATGTTAAACCAATAAAAAACATATATAATTTAGATGGATTACTTTTTATCAAAAAGTAATAGGTAAGAAAAAAGAAAAAAATAAAATAATGTTCGTTTAGATTTCCTCCACTATAAGATGGATAAACTCTATAAACTGTCAACAAAAATGGAATAAGGAGAATATATTCATTTTGTAAATTATATTGTTTAAAAATCAGATATAAAATTAGAAGAAATAAAATGGTTAGAGTTATATCAGTAAAGTATAAAGTCCATCTGGATTCAGGGAAAAGAGTAAAAAGGAATGTGTAAATATAATATATAGCAGGAAATTTTGCTTCCCAAATTTCTTTGTATAAAATTTTCCCTTCTTTAATTCTCTGAGCAGTGTAAGCATAATAACCTGAATCAATAAACATAGGGTACATAACTGGAGATTCACAAGGTAAAATTAAAAAGAAATATAAAATATTCAAAAAAATTAAAATTTTTTTATATTTCTCTAATTTTTCCATTTTTCCACTTTTTGTTTTATAATTATATAAAAAAAATGATTAACAGAAAAATTTTATATGTTTTTTTATTGGCTTTGTTTTTAAGGATTTGTTTTATTTTGACTCTTGATAATTCAGTTGATGTCTGGGGTGATTGGTGGGATGAACTTGGATGGAAGATTGCTTCAGGGAAGGGATATTGGGTAAATAATCCCTATTTCCCTGATGGGACTAAATTTTATGCATGGAGAAGTCCTGGTTTTCCTTTTTTTTTAGCATTTATTTACAAAATTTTTGGACATAATTATCTTGCTGCAAAAATAGGTCTTGCATTTTTAAGTTCATTAACTTGTATTTTATTATATTTTATTGCTAAAATTCTTGTTGATGGAAAAACTGCCTTTTTATCCGCATTAATTTATTCAATTTACCCTGCTTCTATTTTTTGGACTGGATATCTTGCTCCTGAAACTATTATTGCTTTCCTTTTAATTTTAAGTATTTTCTTCTTAACAAAATGGGATATAGAAAATAAAAGAAATTTATACTTAATTTTTGGCAATTTAATCTTTGGATATTTGTGTATAACAAGGCCTACTTTTATTATACTTATTCCTTTTATAATTTTAACCATTTTTATAAAAAATAAGAAAAATTTTTTAAAAGAATTGCCATTGGTAGTTATTAGTTTTTTAATTTTTTCTATTTTATGGGGAATAAGAAATTATAAAGTTTTAAATCATTTTATCATAACATCAACAGAAGGAGGAATTGTATTTTTTATTGCTAATAATGAATATTCATTAAGTAGTCCATCAGGTTTTTACCATGCTGAAAATATAGAAGAGTTTAAAAATCTTTCGGAAGTAGAGATAGATAAAATTTTGTATAAGAAAACATTTGAATTTATTAAAAAAAAACCGAAATTGTATATTAAATTAATATTGAATAGATTTGTAAGATATTGGAAGTTTTACCCATCAACAATTTCAGGGCCTGGTGAATCTTATAAAAAATCTCATCAAATAATCAGTTTTTTATCAGAAACACCTATTATAATTTTAGGCTTCTTAGGAATAATAAAATCTTTTAAATATTATCACCAATGGTTATTACTCTATTTACCAGTTTTTCTTTATTCAGGCGTTTCTATATTAATTAGAACAACTATAAGATACCGATTCCCTATTATGGGTTTTCTGATAATTTTTGCAATTTATTATCTAAAAGATACAAAATATGGAAGAAAATATTTTCGACAGAGTGGCTGAATTCTATGATGAAATTTTTCCAAAACATATTTATGAATATTATATTTCTAAAAGAATAAATTTTATTAGAAAAATATGTCCTGATACAAATATAAAAATCTTAGATGTTGGTTGTGGAACAGGTAATTTAATTTACAGATTGAGTAAATATGGTTATAATGTTTTGGGTATTGATATTTCTTCAAAAATGGTAGAAATTGCAAATCAAAAACTTCCTGGGAAAGTAAAAATAGGAAATATATTATCTCTTGATTTCCAAGATAATATTTTTGACCTTGTAATTGCAATAGTTATGCTTCATCATTTAGAAAATTATAAAAATGTAAAAAAAGCAATTAAAGAAATGGTAAGAGTTACTAAAAAATCTGGAATTATATTAATTTGGGAACATAATCCACTTAATCCTTATTGGTATTTATTAATGAAGAAAGTACCACAAGACACAGGGAAGGAAAAGTTAATACCAGTTTCTTTTATAATTAAATCTTTAAAAGAAAATGGAATAGTTATAGAGAAGATTATGAAAAGCGGATTTGCCCCTGAATTTGTTCCTCAATGGTGTTTAAATTTTATTGATTTTTTTGAAAAAGGGATCCAAAAAATATTTCCTTTAAATCTATTCTTGGCCCATAATATAATAGTGGGAAGAAAGGAATAATAAATAAATGTGGAGGAATAAAAAAGTATCTGTTATATTCCCAACTTATAATGAAAAGGATTCAATACGAAACGCAATAGAGGATTTTTTTAATTCTGGTTATATTGATGAAATAATTGTTGTAAATAATAATGCTGTTGAAGGAACTGATGAAGAAGTTAAAAAAACAAAAGCACGCCTTGTTTATGAAAGAAAGCAAGGATATGGTTATGCAATTCAAAAAGGTCTTGCTGAAGCAACTGGTGATTACTTAATTATTTCAGAACCTGATGGAACATTTGAAGGTAAAGATGTGATTAAACTTCTTGCTTATAGTGATGATTTTGATTATGTGCTTGGAACAAGAACAACAAAAGAACTTATATGGAAAGGTGCTAATATGAATTTTTTCTTAAAATGGGGGAACTGGGCTGTTGCTAAAATGATGGAATTTCTTTACAATACTACAACTTTGACAGATGTTGGTTGCACTATGCGACTTATTAAAAGACCTCTTTATGAAAAAATTAAAAATTATTTTATAGTTGGGAAAGAACATTTTGGACCAGAAATGACACTTCTTGTAATAAAGACGGGTGTAAAATTTATTGAAATACCAGTTAATTATAAACCGAGAGTTGGAAAATCTTCTGTTACTGGAAGTATGAAAAAAGCATTTTTTCTTGGTTTGAAAATGATATCTTTGATAATTGAATATAGATTCAAAAGGATAAAATTCAAATGATACTTGCTTATCACAGAATAAATCCATGGTATAAAAGTGACCCACTAACTGTAAATCCTGAAAAATTTGAAAAACAGATAAATTATTTGTTAAAAAGGGGATTTAAAAATTTCTCATTTGAAGAAGATTTTATAAAAAATGAAACATTAATAATAACTTTTGACGATGGATTTTACGATAATTTCCTTTTTGGACTTCCATTATTTAAAAAGTTGAAAATTAAACCAGTTATATTTGTCATTGCAGGTTACATTTCAACAGAGAAACTATGGAATAGATATAAAGATTATGAGAAAGATAGATTTTTGAAATGGGAAGAGATAAGGGAAATTATAAAAGAAGGTATAGAAATTGGTTCTCACACTCTAAGTCATCCACATTTAACAGAAATTGATGAAAATAAAGTAAAAGAAGAGATATATGGTTCAAAAAAAATTATTGAAGATAAGATAGGAAGAGAAGTGAAATTTTTCTGTTATCCTTATGGAGAATTTAATGAAAAAATAATAGAATTTGTAAAAATTGCTGGTTATAAATATGCTTTTGTAACGCCAAAGAAAAATAAAAAAATTAGAAATTCAGAATATTCTTTGCGTAGAGTTGGGATTTATGGTCATAATAGTTTTTTTATCTTTAAATTAAAAATATGGAAAGAATACATAAAAACAAAATTTTAATTTTTATTTTTATGATAGGGTTTCTCTTAAGAATTACCTTTGTTTTAATCTTAAAGAATAATTTCTATTTTGATGATGAGTTTGAATATTTTAAAATGGTTCAAAATTTTCTATCTGGTAAAGGACTTATTGTTGGAGAAAATCTTAAAAGTTTTAGGCCTCCTTTATATCCTTTAGTTATAAGTATTTTAGTTTTATTTAAGTTTAACCTTATTGGAATTAGGATTTTTCAGTCCTTTATTTCAATATTGACAGTTTATTTTATTTACTATATTGGTAAAAAAACTTTTGATGAGAAGACAGGAATTGTTTCTGCATTTATTTCTTCTTTTTATCCCTTTTTCATCTTTTATAATGGTTTTCTCTTAACCGAAACATTATTTGTTTTTTTTACAGTTTTAAGTATTTTTTATTTGATAATGACTACAGAAAGAAATGGAAAAGTTTCATTCTTTTCAGGTATATTTTTGGGTTTATCAGGATTAACAAGGCCGATTTTGCAACTTTATCTTCCTGTTTCAATTCTCCATATTCTATTTTTTAAAGAAAATTTAAAAATAAGATTTAGAAAAATCATTTTACTTGTTATTGGATTTTGTTTAACCCTTTCTCCATGGATCATTAGAAATTATAAAATATTCCATAAATTTATTTCAGGGACAACAATGGGAGGATGGGTTTTTTGGGAAGGGAATAATATTTATTCAGAAGGAGGGCCTTGTTCTTATTTTCCAAAAGGAATTCTTGAGATTGAAGAGATAGAAAGGAATAAACTTTTATATAAAATGACTTTTGAAGTTATTAAAAAAAATCCTAAAAGATTTATATGGTTACTTTTAAATAAATTTAAAAGATTCTGGAACATAGTACCAAATGCTCCTGAATATAAAAGGAAATATTTCTATAGGATTGTTAGTATTTTTTCTTTTGGTATACTTCTACCATTTTTTATAA
>JAMWCO010000079.1 GCA_023818785.1 Candidatus Omnitrophota bacterium | reverse complement strand
ACCACAACATAATTTACAAATTCAAGATTTTTCAATTGAACATTTTTCAAAAGTAATAAATACATATAAATATAGAAGTTTAGATTTAAAAAATGATACAAGATTAAGGTATATTATGATTTTTAAAAATTATGGTAAAGATGCTGGTGCATCTCTATTCCATTCACATTCTCAATTAATAGCAACACCTATTACTCCAAAAAGAGTAAAAGAAGAATTAAATGGAGCAAAAACCTATTATGAATATAAAGAAAGATGTGTATTTTGTGATATTATAAATCAAGAAATTGATAGTGGTAAGAGAATTATTTATCAAAATAAATCTTTTATTGCAATTTCACCTTTTGCTTCAAGATTTCCTTTTGAAGTATGGGTATTACCTATAAATCACAATTCTGATTTTGATACAATTGAAGAAAATGAGATAAATAAACTTTCAGAGACTATGATTACAATTTTAAAGAAAATAAATAAAGGGCTTTCAAATCCATCCTATAATTTTTTAATTCATACAGCGCCTTCAAGATATTTAAGACCAGGTTATTGGCAAACAATTGATAAAGATTTTCACTGGCATATAGAAATAATTCCTAAGTTAACAAGACCAGGTGGTTTTGAATGGGGGACTGGATTATATATAAACCCTGTTCCTCCTGAAGATGCAACAGAATTTTTAAGAGAAGTAAAAATCTAAAAGGAGTTAATATGAAAAAAATTGGATATGTTGCTGCTGAATGTGTACCATTTATAAAAGTTGGTGGACTTGCTGATGTAGTTGGCTCTCTTTTTAAAATTTTTAAAAGAAATTCTTATCTTTTCCTACCTTTATATAAAAAAATAAAAGAAAAATTTAAAATTAAAGAAATAGGTGAGATTGAAATATATTTTACAGATTTTAGAAAGGAAAAATGTAAAATATATAAAACAGTTGATTTTCAAAATGTTATCTTTATTGGAAATGATTATTATTTTGATAGAGATGAAGTTTATGGTCCTGAAGGAAAGGATTATCCTGATAATATTGAAAGATTTTCATTTTTTTCAAGGAGTATATGTGAAATATGTAAATATTTAGATATTAAAATTGATGTTTTTCATTGTAATGATTGGCATACATCTTTATTACCCTTATATTTAAAGTTATTCTATAATGATTTTAAAAGAAATACAAAAGTAGTTTTTACAATTCATAATATTGCTTATCAAGGTATATTCCCTTCAGAAAAATTTTCAATTCTTGGGTTACCATCAGAATATTTTTCAATTGAAGGAATTGAATTTTATGGAGATATAAATTTAATGAAAGCAGGAATTATATATAGTGATATTATAACTACAGTTAGTAAGAAATTTGCTGATGAAATAATTACTCCAGAATTTGGTTTTAAACTTGATGGTCTTTTGAGAAAATATAGAGAAAAAATAGTTGGAATTGTAAATGGTATAGATTATCAAATATGGCATCCTATGTTGGATGAGTATATAAAAAGAAAATATAAGACACTTAAAGGGAAAATGATAAATAAAGTTTATCTTCAAGAAGAATTATCTCTGATAAAGAAAGAAGATATTCCTCTGTTTAGTATTGTAAGCCGTCTTGTAGAGCAAAAGGGTATTGATTTGATAATAGAAAAAATAAATGATTTGATGAATAAGAATATCCAGATTGTTATACTTGGAGAAGGAGAAGAAAAATATAAAGAAAAGTTATCTGAAATAAGTTTGAAAAATCCTGAAAAATTTTGTTTTATTCAAGGATTTAATGAGAAACTTGCTCATCAAATATATGCATCAAGTGATTTTTTCCTTATGCCTTCAAGATTTGAACCTTGTGGTCTTGGACAGATGATAGCATTAAAGTATGGTAGTGTCCCTGTGGTAAGAAAAGTTGGAGGGCTTTATGATACAGTAAAAGATTATGAAGAAAATGGATGGGGTTTTACATTCTACAAAGATGATGAATTTATTCCGACAATAGAAAGAGCCATTTCTGTTTATAATAATAAAAATCTATGGGAGCGACTTGTAAAAAAATGTATGGAATTGGATTTTTCATGGAAAAATTCTTCACAAGCATATAAAGAGATATATGAAAGTTTATAATGGGATATTTATGTATCTTATGGCATTTTCATCAACCATTTTATGTTGATATAGAAGAAAATATAAATAATACAAGCATAATATTTTTTAGAACTCTTCAGAATTATTATCCAATGGCAATTTTATCTGAGGAATTTGAGAATATAAAGTTGAATTTTAATATTACTGGTTCACTTTTAAAGCAAATAAAATTTATTTCTGAAGGGATTATAAATGATATATTTTTTAATTTTTTCAATTATGAATTATCTCCTGAACAACTTATCTATTATTATAATGAATTCCCATCCATTTACTTAAATAATAAAATTTTAACGATTTTAAGAGAAAAAATTGAGAGTGGTTCATATAATGAAAAAGATATTTTTGATTTTAAGTTTTTACTTCATTTGACCTGTTTTAATAAATTACTTATAGATAAAGAAATTGCTTCTCTTATTCAGAAAGGAAGGGATTTTAATGAAGATGATTTAAAAACTTTAATTAGTAAAGAGAAGGAAATCTTCAAAAATTTCATTCCTAAATATAAAAATCTTCAAGAAAGTAATAAAATTGAAATAAGTACAAGTCCTTTCTACCATCCAATATTACCATTGGTTTATGATACAGAAATAATGAAAAGAACAAAAACAAATTTAAAATATCCTGAAATAAGATTTAATTATCCAGAAGATGCAAAACAACAACTTAATAATGCTATTTTATTTTATAATTATATATTTGGGAAAAATCCAGAAGGTATATGGCCTTCCGAAGGTGCTTTAAGTGATGAAATACTTGATTTGTTTATTGAGAAAAAAATTAAATGGACTGCAACAGATGAAACTATACTTTTTGAAACATTGAATAATTGGGAAAAGAAAAATATTTATAAGTGTTATAAATATAAAGGAAATATTACAATATTTTTTAGAGACCATTTCATTTCAGATTTAATTGGTTTTTCATATCATAATTTAGATGAAGAAAAGGCAGCAATTGATTTAATAAATAATATTGAAAAAATTATTAAAGAAAATCCTGATGGAATAATTACAATAATATTGGATGGAGAAAATCCTTGGGATTATTATCAAGAAAATGGAATAAAATTTTTGAGAACTTTTTATAAATTGCTTGAGAAAAATGAGAAAATAAAAACTTTAACATTTAAAGAGGCAGTAGAAAATATTGAAATTAAAAAAAATATTAACCATATTTTCCCTGGAAGTTGGATGGGACCAAATTTTGACAATTGGATAGGTAAATCTGAAACAAATAAAGCATGGAAAATTTTAAAAGAAGCAAGAGAAAAATTTGAACAAATTAAATTGAAAGATGAATTGACGAAAGAATTGATTTTAAATGTTGAAGGAAGCGATTGGTTCTGGTGGTATAGCATAGATGCAGATAAAAATATAAAGAATAAGTTTGATAAATGTTTTAAAGATAATATAAGGAAAATTTATAAAAGATTGAACATTCCTATACCTGATAATTTAGAAGAAGAAATAATATATGAGGAAAAAATACCATATATAAAACCTATTATAGATGGTAAAATAACAGATTTTTATGAGTGGATAAATGGAATAGAAATAAAATTGGAAAATTTATGGGGGAGTTTTAAACCATTTAATCTGCCAATAAAAAAATTTCTCTATGGGTATGATGAAGAAAATTTATATTTAAGGTTTGATTTTGAGGAGAAAGTAGAATTGATAAAAGTAAATATAGATGAAGAAATTTATGAAATTAAAGGGACTTCTTTTTTTGATGAAAATATTGAATGGAAATTAGACGATATTCTTGAAGTGAGATTAAAAATAAAAAATAGAAAACAAGAATTTAAAATTAAATTTCAAGTAATAGTAAATAACTATAATTTCACATTTCCACCTTATGGGAAAATTACTATAATTTATAGAGAACCAGAATGGATAGTATAGAAAGATTGGTAAAATCTGAACATCATAATCCATTTGAGATATTGTCCTGGCATAAAGAGGGTAATTTTTGGAAATTGAGGGTATTTATTCCTGATGCAGAAGAAATAATTGTTATTAATTTAGAAAATAATATAGAGACAAATTTAGAAAAAAGTATATGGGAAGGATTATTTGAAAATATCTTTGAAAATAAATTTTTTTATAAATTGAGAATAAAATTTAAAAATGGATTTTTTAAAGAAGAGTTTGACCCTTATTTTTTTGAGCCAAATGTTTTTACAGATTATGATTTATACCTTTTTAATGAAGGAACAAATTATGAAATTTATAAAAAAATGGGTGCTGTAAAAACAGAAATTTTTGGTATAATAGGATATCATTTCGCAGTTTGGGCTCCAAATGCAAAAAGAGTTAGTATTGTAGGTGATTTTAATAACTGGGATGGAAGAAGACATCAGATGAAAGCACTTGGAAATTCTGGTATTTGGGTTTTGTTTATTCCTGAAATTGATGATTTTTCTTATTATAAATTTGAAATTAAAACAAAGGATAATCAAATATTTTTAAAAAGTGACCCATATGGGAAATATTTTGAAAAAAGACCAAATAATTCTTCAATAACATATAAACTTTCTTATAAATGGAATGATAATGAATGGATAGATAACTTAAAAACAAAAAATATTTATGAAGAACCAATGAGTATTTACGAAATTCATCTTGGTTCTTGGAAGAAAAAAAATGGTGAATTTATGAATTATAGAGAAATAGGGGAAAACCTTGTAGAATATCTAAAAAAAACAAATTTTAATTGGGTTGAGTTTTTACCAATTTATGAACATCCTCTTGATAGTTCATGGGGATATCAAACTACTGGTTTTTTTGCACCTACTTCAAGGTATGGTAAATTAGAAGATTTTTGCTGGTTAATTGATTATCTACATCAAAACAATATAGGTGTAATAGTTGATTGGTCACCAGCACATTTTCCAAAAGATTCTTTTTCTTTATATTATTTTGATGGAACACATCTTTATGAACATTCTGACCCAAGAAAGAGGGACCATCCTGATTGGAATACAGCAATATTTAACTATGGAAGATATGAAGTCAAAAACTTTTTAATATCAAGTGCTTTAAATTTACTTGAAAATTATCATATAGATGGGATTAGAGTTGATGCAGTAGCATCAATTTTATATCTTGATTATTCAAGAAAAGAAGGAGAATGGGTGCCAAATATATATGGTGGTAAAGAAAATCTTGAAGGTATTGAGTTTTTAAAGGAATTAAATAAAGTAATATATGAGAAATTTCCTCATTGTTTTACTATAGCAGAAGAATCAACAGCATGGACAGGAGTGAGTAAACCAACATATCTTGGAGGACTTGGTTTTGGATTTAAATGGAATATGGGTTGGATGCATGATACTCTTTTTTATTTTAGTTTAGACCCAATTTATAGAAAATATCATCATAACTGTTTAACATTTTCTTTACTTTATGCTTTTTCTGAAAATTTTATATTACCTATTTCACATGATGAAGTAACTTATGGGAAAAAATCTTTATATTGTAAAATGCCTGGGAATAGAAAAGAAAAACTATCAAATTTAAAATCTTTTTTGCTATATATGTATGGACATCCTGGTAAAAAATTGATATTTATGGGATGTGAATTTGCAGAAAATAAAGAATGGAATTTTTGGGAAGAAAGGGAATGGTATCTACTTGAAAATGAAGAAAATAGAAAAATTCTAAAATTTGTTAGTGATTTAAATTCTCTATATAGAAAAGAAAAACCATTTCACCAAATTGATTTTTCGCCAGATGGATTTCAGTGGATTGATTTTTCTGATTACGAAAAAAGCATAATTTCATTTATTAGAAAGGGTAAAAAAGAAAGAGATATCTTAATTTTTATTTTTAATTTCACTCCTATTATGAGAACAAATTATAGATTGGGTGTACCTTTTAACTGTGAATATATTGAAATTTTTAATTCAGATTCAGTTTATTATGGAGGAGAAAATATAGGTAATTTAGGGAAAGTGAAATCAGAAAAAATTCCATTTCATAATTTCCCATTTTCTATAAATATAACTCTTCCAGGATTATCTGGTTTAATACTAAAACCAATTTAATTATTCCTTAAATTTTTTTAATATATAAAAAGATCTCTTGACAGAAATACTATACTGGGGTATAATATATATATGATTGATGAAAAAATAATTAAGGAATTGTTACCGCGTATTAGAAAAATTGAAGGACAATTGAAGGGTTTAGCACGAATGATTGAAGAAAAAAAATATTGTATTGATATTTTACAACAAATTTTTGCAATTAAAGGTGCATTAAAAAGTATTGGTTTGATTATTCTTGAAAATCATATAAATACATGTGTAAAAGAAACGATATATTCTAAAAATGATGAAGAAATTAAAGAAAAGATTGAAGAATTGTTGGATATTTATAAAAAATTTTCTAAATAGAAAGGGGGTGAAAGAATGAAAAAAATAGTTTTTTTATGGATAATTTTAGGAAGTTTATGGATATTAAATGCTCAGGAAAAGTGCTGTCCGATGATGAGTGAAACGAGGCAATCAAGTGAAAAATGTAATTTTGATACATTAGGGAATAAGGTTATATGTTCTATAACAGGTGAAAAGTTTAACATTACCAAGGATTCAGATTATATAGAATATAAAGGCAAATTATATTTTTTCTGTTGTCCAGGTTGTAAGGAGAAATTTAAATCTAATCCAGAAAAATATTTGAA
>JAMWCO010000078.1 GCA_023818785.1 Candidatus Omnitrophota bacterium | reverse complement strand
AGTAGTTGAAAGTTTAATTGATTATTTAGAAAAAGGGAAGTTTAAAAATATAAATGAGATTGTAGGTTTATTAAATGAAAAAAGATAAATGGATTGACATAATTTTTGTATATATACTTTCTATTTCAATATTTTTAAGATTTATTTTTGATGGGATAACTTACCCTCAATTTAATTTAATATTCACCTTGATTATTTACCTACTCTTTATTTTTTTTGGATTTGCAAAATTTAAAATCATAAACTTTACCTATTCTGAAATTTCTTTTTTACTATTTATAATATTTTCAATTATTTCTTCTATTTTATCTGATATAAAAGGGACAGGAGTTAGATTCAATACTTATATTACAAGTTATTTATGTCTATTTTTTCTTATAAGAAATACTTTCTATTCTGAAAAAAATAAAAAGTTTTTGTTTAGTACCATATTAATAATTACTTTTTTTATTACAATATACGGAATTTACCAAAGATTCTGGGGATTAGAAGAAACAAGAAAATGGTTGATGGAAAATTTAAATAATATAGATTTTAAGAATATTTCTCCTACCTTCATTGATAGAATTCAGAGTAATAGAATTTTCTCTACATTTATTTATCCTAATATTTATGCTTCCTTTCTTATATCTATAATGCCATTCTTATTTTTTATTTTCTTAAAAGAAAATAATAATCTATTGGGGATTTTTTCTATATCTATTTTTTTTCTTTCTTTTTTTAACTTAATATTAACTGAATCAATGGGAGGACTTTTAATTTTTTTATTTGTCTTTCACCTTATCTTTTTACAGATTATAATGGATGAGATAAAATTCAAAAAAATTTTACCATTTTTTATTTTAATTGAAATTTTTATAGTTTTTTTTGGATACCATTTTAAAATTTTACCTCATATACACTCCTTAATGGATAGAATTTTATACTGGAAAGCAAGTATAAAAATTATTCTATTAAATCCATTTTTTGGAATTGGCCCTGAGAACTTTAAATATTATTTTCTAAAATTTAAACTTCCTGAAGGACTTGAAGCAAAACATGCCCATAATTTATTTTTTGAAATTTTTGTTGAAAATGGAATCTTTGGACTTTTTTTATTTTCCTTCTTTTTAATGTATATAATAAATAGTAGTTTTAAAGAAAAAAAAGATAGGTATCTTTATTTGGGAATTTTTTATTTATTTTTGTCATTCTTACTCCATAATTTAATTGATTTTGATTTTTATGACCCATCTGTTGCTGTATTATTCTTTATATTTGGAGGATTGGTAAATAACAAGAGATTACTCTCTATAAGATTGACAAAAATGTTATTATGTTTTATCATAATTATATGTATTGGATGTGGAGTTAAGTTGATAAAATTTGAAAATTCAGAAAGATATAGAAGATATAGTGAAAAAGAGAAAAATATAAATTTAAAAATATACTTACTTGAAAATGGAGAAATTTGGGATAATAAAAATTTTGAAATATATGTAGAAAAAGGTGATTTATTTTTAAATATGTGGCAATTAGAAAATGATGATAGATATTTAAAAGAATCAATTTACAATTATAATAAATCAGTTTCTTTAAATCCTTATTTAACAAAAGTATATAAAAGGTTGGCATATCTTTATGAAAGTATTAAGAATTATAAAATGGCAGAAAAAATGTATCTAAAATTGCTTGAAATATATCCAAATAAAAAGTTATACAATCTTGAAATTGCAAGATTTTATAAAAAAATAGGTGAAGAAGAAAAATTTAAATTTTATTACAAAAAAAGTAACAAATTGAAGGGAGTTACAACTGAAGAGGGAATTTTAATCAATGAAATAGAAAAATGGATAGAATTGCAGAAATAGAAATTAGGAAGGTGGAAAAAAACCTTTATTTTAGATTACCAACAGAAGTTGATGTAAAACAGATGGATTTCGTTCTTATTCAATTTACCCAAGGTACTATTGACTATGGAAGAGTTTATAAAATTATAGAACCAAAAGGAATTTTCTCTCCAATTATATCTGGGAAGGTATTAAGAAAATTAAATGAAAAGGATTTTATAATAATATATGAAAATAATGAAAAGAAAAAGGAAGCATTTAACATATGCCTTGAGAAAATAAAAAGTTACAATTTACCAATGAGATTAATAGATGTTGATTATACTTATGATAAAACTAAAATAACTTTTTATTATTGGGCAGATGGAAGGGTTGACTTTAGAAAACTTGTAAAGGATTTATCAAAAATTTTCAACTGTAGAATAGAAATGAGGCAGATTGGATTAAGAGATGAAGCAAAAATTAAAGGTGGATATGGAATCTGTGGAAGAGAATTATGTTGTGTTAAATTTTTAAAAGATTTTGAATCAATAACAATGAGAATGGTAAAAAATCAAAAACTCCCCCTTGATATGAATAAGATAACTGGTTTATGTGGAAGATTACTTTGCTGTTTAAGTTATGAAGACGAATTTTATAAAAAAGAGAAAGTTGAAAAAAAATGAAATTTTATATAACCACTCCTTTATATTATGTTAATGCAGAACCACATATAGGACATACATATACAACAGTTGCTGCTGATTGTCTTGCAAGATTTTATAGAATGACAGGATTTGATGTATTCTTTTTAACAGGAACAGATGAACATGGTCAAAAAATTTATGAAGCGAGTCAAAAAGAAGGAATTGCTCCATTAGAACTTGCAGATAGAGTTTCAGAAATATTTAAAAATATGTGGAAAAGAATGAATATTTCTTATAATAGATTTATAAGAACAACAGAAAAACAACATGAAGAAGTTGTTAAGAAAGTTTTTAATATATTACTTGAAAAAGGTGATTTATATAAAGGAGAATATAATGGATTTTATTGTGTATATTGTGAAAGTTATGTAATAGTTGAAGATGAAAAAAATCCTTTATGCCCAGACTGTAAAAGACCTGTAAAAGAAATATCTGAAACTTCTTATTTTTTTAGATTATCAAAATATCAAAAACAACTTGAAGATTTAATTCAAAATACAGAAATAGTTAAACCTGACTTTAGAAAAAGTGAAATTTTAAATTTTATAAAACAAGGGCTTAATGATATAAGTATAACAAGAAAAAATGTAATATGGGGTATTGAGTCACCTACAGAAGAAAAATATACTATTTATGTATGGTTTGATGCTCTATTAAATTATTTAAGCGGAATAGGATATCTTTACAATAAAGAGAATTTTAGTAAATACTGGCCTCCAGATGTTCAATTAATAGGTAAAGATATAATGAGATTTCATCATATTATATGGCCTGCTTTAATATTTGCTCTTGAACTTCCTCAACCTAAAAAAATATTTGCACATGGATGGTGGATTTCAGGAAAAGAAAAAATATCAAAATCTAAAGGGAATGTTATATCCCCAGAATATTATATAAATGAATATGGAGTTGACCCTTTTAGATTCTTTCTTTTAAGAGAAATCCCATTTGGTCTTGATGGAGAATTTTCTGAAGAGAATTTTAAGAAAAGGTATAATAGTGACCTTGTAAATGATTTTGGAAACCTTTTAAATAGGATTTTAAATCTTATTGAAAAAAAGTTTGATGGATATTTGCCAGAAGGTGAAATTGATGGGAAAATAATAGAATTTTCAGAAGATATTTATAAAAATTATTCTGAAAAAATGGAAAATATTGCTTTTTCTGAAAGTATTGAAGCAATATGGAAACTTGTAATTTATCTGAATAAATATCTTGATGAAAAAGCACCTTGGAGAGAAAATGCCTCTGATATTGAAAAAACAATAATTTCTGTATTTTATGGTATAAGAAACCTATTAATATTTTTGAAACCATTCATTCCAGAGACATGTGAAAAAATGAGTGAGATGATGGGACTTGATAAAAAAGAAATTGAAAAATTTGAGAATCTAAAAACTAAATATTCAGGAAGGATAAAAATTAGAAAAAGAGAAATAATTTTTTATAGAAAAAAATGAAACCAAAATATAAAAGGATTCTTTTAAAATTGTCTGGTGAAGCATTACAAGGAAATTCAAAAGGAGGTATAAGTTCTGATGCATTGATTTCTATTTCAGAAGAAATCAAAGAGATATGGAAACTTGGTTGTGAAATTGGACTTGTTGTTGGAGGTGGAAATATTTATAGAGGAAGTGAAAGGGATAAAGATGTAATAGAATCTGTAACTGCTGATTATATGGGAATGCTTGCAACTGTTATAAATGGTCTTGCCTTACAAAATTCACTTGAAAAACTTGGTCTTGAAACAAGGGTTCAAAGTGCTTTTGAAATGAGACAATTCTGTGAGCCATATATAAGAAGAAGAGCGATAAGACATCTTGAAAAAAGAAGGATTGTTATTTTTGTTGGTGGTACTGGAAATCCATACTTTACAACTGATACATCAGCAGCATTAAAAGCAATTGAAATAAAAGCAGAGGTTATATTAAAAGCAACAAAAGTTGATGGTGTATATTCTGCAGACCCTTTTAAAGACCCAAATGCTAAAAGGTATAAGATATTAACATATCTTGATGTTATAAAAAATCAACTTAAAATAATGGATAGCACAGCAATTTCTCTATGTATGGAAAATAAAATTCCAATAATTGTGTTTAATCTCTTTAAAAAAGGGAATCTTAAAAAAGTAATACTGGGCAAAGGATTAAAAACTATTATATGTGAAAAAGGAGGGAGTAGATGAGAAACAAGATTTATAATGAAACAGAACAAAAAATGAAGGGTATTGTTGATTTCTTTTCAAAGGAAATTGCAAAACTAAGAGCAGGGAGAGCATCAATATCTTTACTTGAAGGTATTTTAGTTGAATGTTATGGTTCCAAAATGCCTATAAATCAAGTAGCAACAATTACAATACCTCAACCACAGATGATAGTCATTCAACCATGGGATAAAAATATATATGGAAATATATTAAAAGCAATTCAAAGTAGTAATATTGGTCTTACTCCAATTTCAGATGGAAATGTAATAAGAATACCTATACCTCCTTTAAGCGAAGAAAGAAGGAAAGAACTTGTTAAAATACTTCATGAAATATCTGAAGAAGCAAAAATTGAAATAAGAGAGACAAGAAGAAAAGGGAATGAACAACTTAAAAAAGCCAAAGAAGATAAACAGATTTCAGAAGATGATATGCATAAAGGAATGGAAGAAATTCAAAAACTTACTGATAAATACATTAAAGAAATTGAAAATAAGGTAAAGGATAAAGAAAAAGAAATAATGGAAGAATAGAATGAAAAAATTTGTAATTGCTATTGATGGTCCAGCAGGAGCAGGAAAAAGTACTGTTTCAAGAATTGTTGCTAAAAGATTAAATTTTTTATATGTTGATACAGGAGCAATGTATAGAGTATTAACTTTAAAAGCAATTAAACAAAATATTAAATGGGAAGAGAGAGAAAAATTGATAGAGATGACAAAAAATACAAAAATTGATTTAGAAGATAATGAAGAATATAAAGTAATTCTTGATGGTAAAGATGTAAGTGATGAGATAAGGAAAGAGGAAATAAGCAAAAATTCAGGATATATAGCATCTATATTGGAAATTAGAGAGATTTTATGGGAAATCCAAAGGAGTTTTAGAGAAAAATATGATATTGTAATGGAAGGTAGAGATATTGGGACTAAAGTTTTTCCTGATGCTCAAATTAAGATTTTTCTTGATGCTTCTATTGAAGAAAGGGCTAAAAGAAGGTATTTACAATTGAAAGAGATGGGAATGGAAGAGGATATAGAAAAAATAAAAAAGGAAATAATTGAAAGAGACAAAAAGGATAAAAATAGAAAAATTGCTCCACTTATTAAATCAGATGATTATTATTATATAGATACAACAAATTTAACTATTGAGCAAGTTGTAGAAAAAATAATTTATTTATATAGAAAAATAATTGGAGAAGAGAAAAACTAATTACCCAATCTTCTTAAATTTTCTTTTGCTGGATAATATTTTGGATTTATAAAAAGTATATTTTCCCATATTTTTCTTGCTTTTTCTTTATCGCCTTTCATTGCATAACATATTCCAATCTCATTTAAAATTTCAATATTTTCTGGTTTAAGTTTTAATAATTTATAAAATAATTCTAATGCTTCATTTACTCTTCCCATCTCTTTCATCAAAATCCCACAATTGAAAATTGAATAAAAATCATTTTTATTTTTCAAAATATTATATGCTTTATTAAAATTTTCATTTGCTTTTAAATAATCTCCTTTTTCTTTAAAGGCAAGACCTTTTAAATAATATGGATAAAAATCATAAGGAGTAATTTTTATCAATTCTTCAATTTTATTTAAGTAATTTTCTCTCTCTTTTTTTACTCTATAAATTTCTACAAAAATATAATATGTTTTTGGATAATTTTCATTTATTTTTAAACTTTCATTCAATAATTTGATCCCTTTTTCATATTCTCCTTTTATAAAATATAAATAACCTAACTCTGTCAATGCCTCATAATTTTTTGGATTTAATTTCAAAATTTCTTTAAATATAACTTCTGCTTCATCATACTTGCCTATATTCATTGAAGAAACACCATAAATGTATAAAATTGGTTCATTTTTCAAACCATACAAAATTGCTTTTTTAGAAATTGAATAACTTTTTTCATATTCTCCATTTCTTAAATAATGGTAACATAAATTTCCATATAATAATGAAGGATAAAATGAATAGTTAATTGATTTTAAATAAAATTTTTCTGGGTCTTTCCAATCATAATTTCTTAAAATTGTTCTTATCCCATATAGAGAGAAAATAAAGATTATTAAGAATAGTTTAAATTTTTCTTTTT
>JAMWCO010000077.1 GCA_023818785.1 Candidatus Omnitrophota bacterium | reverse complement strand
ACCAAATATATTAAGAAGTAGTTTGTGGGAAGTTACAGTATCATTTATAGAAAATGGGGGCATAGTTGAAATTATAAATATTGAACCAGGTGATACATCAAAAAGAAATTATGGGATTGCTGTTGATGTTGGAACAACAACAATTTCAGCAAGTTTGGTTGATATGAATAAAGGAGAGATTTTAAAAACAGAAACAACATTTAACAAACAAGCATCTTTTGGAGATGATATAATTTCAAGGATTGTATTTGCAGAAAAAGAAGGAGGGATTGAGAAACTACATCATGTAGTTACAGAAACAATAAATGAATTGATATTAAATCTTTCAAAAAGATGTGGTGTCTCAATTAATGATATAACAAGTGTTTCAATTTCTGGGAATATGACGATGGTCCATTTGCTTCTAAAAATAAATCCATCTTTTTTAAGAAGAGAACCTTATATCCCAGTTGCCAATGATTTCCCTATTTTAAAGTGTGCAGAAGTAGGTATTAGAATAAATCCTAATGGAGTTCTTGCAGTAATCCCAGGAGGGTATCCATATGTTGGAGGAGATATAACTTCTGGGATTATAGTTTCTGGTATTTATAAAGTAGATGAACTTTCTATTTTTGTTGATGTAGGAACAAATGGTGAAATTGTTTTAGGAAATAAAGATTTTTTGACTTGTTGTGCTGCTTCTGCTGGTCCTTGTTTTGAAGGAAGTGGTGTAAAAAATGGAGTAAGAGCAGTAAAAGGGGCAATTCAAAAAGTTAGAATAGAAAATGGAAGTATTTTTTTTGAAACAATTGGTGATGTTGAGCCAATAGGAATTTGTGGTTCTGGTTATATAGAATTAGTGGCTGAACTTTATAGAAACAAAATAATTGATAGAAATGGAAATTTTATTGTTGAAAATGAAAATATTGTTGATAATGATGGAATTAAAGAGTTTATTGTTGCTGAAAATAGAGTAAAAGGAGAAAAAATTGTGATAACACAGGCAGATATAGAAAACTTAGTAAGGGCAAAAGGAGCAATATATTCAGCAATTTCAACAATTTTGAAAACACTTGGAATAAAAAAGCAAGATATTAAGAAATTTTTTATAGCAGGTGGATTTGGTAAACACTTGAATATAAAAAAATCAATAGAAATAGGACTTTTCCCTGATTTGCCAGAAGAAATATTTAAGTTTTTAGGTAATACTTCACTTTTAGGTGCAGAAAGTTATATCTTAAGTGAAGAATTTAGAAAGTTATCAAAAGAAGTTTTAAAGAAACTTACTTATATTGACTTATCAAGAAGCCCAATTTATATGGAAGAATATTTAAAATCACTTTTTATACCTCATACTGATTTTTAAAAATGAAACCAATAAAGATTGGAGTAGCAGGGAAAGGAGGAACTGGGAAAACGACACTTTCTTCTTTAATTATTCTTTCCCTTTTAAAAATTAACCAAAAACCAATCCTTGCTATTGATGCAGACCCAAATAGTAATCTTGCTGAAAATCTTGGTGTTCCTAATCCAAAATCACTTGTAGAGATTGTAAATGAAGTAGAAAAAATTAAAAATAGTCTACCTTATGGGATGGAAAAGTCAAAATATCTTGAGATAAAAATTCAGGAAGCAATTAGAGAAGAGAATGGATTTGATTTACTTATTATGGGAAGAACTGAAGGTCCTGGATGCTATTGTTATGCAAATAATCTTTTAAGAGAATGGATGGAAAAAATAGAAAAGAATTATAAATTTGTTGTTATGGATAATGAAGCAGGAATGGAACACATTTCAAGAAGAACTTCTGGAAATCTTGATATACTTTTTATAGTTTCATTATGTGATAAAGTTTCATTAAGAACAGCAGAAAATATATATAATATGATTAATTCGCTTGAGTTGAATATAAAGAAAACATATCTTGTCTTGAATGAATTTACAGGGAAAAAAATTGAAGATAATTTTAATTTTCCAATTCCTGTTGCTTTTAGATTACCTTTTGACCAAGAAATTTATAATTTAACTGAAGAAAGTAGAGGGATTTTAAATCTATCAGAAAATGCAATATCCTATTTAAAAACAAAGGAATTTATAAATCACATATTATCCGAAACTGTTTAAGAAAAATTGAAACACAATCTTTCAGGAATAAGAGTTTTCTTTGAATATTTTATTATCTACCTGTCTTTTAAATAATCTATCTTCTACCAAAGAAGTATCAAACCAACTATCATAATCAAGATAATTACCTGGTTTTACTGGCTCAATATATTGCCATTACTTTTCAAATTTATATATCTTCTTGATTTGACTATATGGATAAAAGATATTAAAATTTGATAGCAAAAAAGGAGGAATTATGGCATTAAAACCACTTGATATTTTTAAGTATCTTCCCAAAACAAATTGTAAAGAATGTGGATTCCCTACATGTCTTGCTTTTGCTATGCAAGTTGCGATAGGGAAGACAGAACTTTCTAAATGTCCTTATGTTAGTGAAGATGGCAAAAAACAACTATCTGCTGAAAGTGCACCTCCAATAAAAACAATAAGTGTTGGAAATAAAGAAAAAATAAATCTTGGAGGAGAAACAGTTTTATACAGGCATGAAAAGACATTTTATAATCCAACAGGGATAGGTGTTTTAATTAGAGAAGATATAGATGAGAATGAGATTGAAGAACAAATAAATAATATATGCAATTTTCAATATGAAAGGATTGGATTAATGTTAAAAGGAGAATTTATTGGGATAGAAGATAAAAATTTAGGTAAATTTTTAAATATAGTTGAGAAAAGTTTTAATACTGGAAAGAATTTAGTTTTAATAAGTGATAATGTAGAAAATTTAAAAGAAGCAGTTAGAATTTGTAAGGATGTAAGACCAATTATCTTTTCAAGAAATATTTCTGAAGAATTAATTAAATTGATTAAAGAAAATAATCTACCAGTAGTTATAAATGGAAATACTTTTGAAGAAATCTCAAAAAAAGTTGAAGAATTGAACAATAAAGGAATTGAGGATATTATTATCTATCCTGATAATAAAGAAATTTCAGAATTATTTAAAAATATTATTCTTATAAGAAGGGGAGCAATTTTAAAAAGAATAAGAACTCTTGGATATCCAATCTTGGTAATCCCTGCATATTTGACAACTGATTACTTAAAAGAAGCGATTTATGCAGGTATTTTTATTGCAAAATATGGTAGCCTTATTTTACTTTCAAAAATTAAAGGAGAAATTCTTTTTCCACTCTTAATTGAGAGATTGAACATCTTTACAGACCCACAAAGACCAATGACTACATCTGAAGGAATTTATGAAATAGGGAAACCAAATGAAAATTCTCCTGTTTTTGTTACAACCAATTTTTCTCTTACATATTTTATTGTTTCTGGAGAAATAGAAAACTCAAAAATTCCATCCTATTTATTAATTCAGGATACAGAAGGACTTTCCGTTTTAACTGCCTGGGCCGCTGATAAATTTAATGCCGAAACAATTGCTAATCTTGTTAAAAAAACAAAGATTGGAGAAAAATTAAATAAAAAAGTTTTAATTATTCCAGGACTTGTTGCTCAGATTTATGGTGAACTTGAGGAAGAATTACCTGACTGGAAAATTATTTTAGGTCCAAGGGAGGCTGCTAATATACCTTCTTTTTTAAAGAATGTTGAGATTTAAATTAGGAGGATAAAATGATATTAATAGGTGAAAATATAAATATTATGAATAAAAAGGTTAAAGAAGCGATGATAAATAGAAAAAAAGAGATAATACAAAAAATAGCAATTGAAAGCAAAAATAATGGTGTGCATTATCTTGATTTAAATATTGGACCTGCAAGAAAAGATGGACCTTTTTTAATGGAATGGATAATCAAAACAGTAAGGGAAGTTTGTGATTTACCTTTATCATTGGATACTACAAATATAGAAGCGATAAAAGTTGGTCTTGAAATGGAAGGAGAAAATGTGATTATAAACTCAATTCAGGCAGTAGAGGAAAGGATGGAAGAACTTTTACCACTTGTAAAAAAGTATAATTGTAAATTTATCGGATTGCTTCTTGGGAAGGAAGGGATGCCAAGAGATGAAAATGAAAGAGGAGCAATTGCTGCAAATTTTCTTGCCAAAATTGATGAATATGGAATTTCTCACGACAAAGTTTATTTTGACCCGATTGTTTTACCTGTCAGATTTCAGCAAGAGCAGGTTATTGCTACACTTGAATTTATGAAGATGTTTAAAGAACTTTTTCCTGATTGCAATTCAACATGTGGACTATCAAATGTCTCAAATGGTGCTTTAAATGAATTGAGAGGTCTTATAAATAGAACTTATCTTGTAATGTTATGGAAATATGGTATGGATAGTGCGATTATTGATGCATATGATAGAGAATTGATTTCTTTGATCATAGGAGAAAGAGAAGAGATAAAAAATTTAATATGGGAAGCAATGGATAACCAAATAAATATAAAAGGTCTATCAGAAGAAGAAATAAATTATGTAAAAACAGTTTATATTCTTGAAGGGAGAACAATTTATTCTGATTCTTATTTGAAACTATAAAAATGGAAAATGGATATTTTAAATAATCTGTGGGTAGAACTCTATAAGAGATTAGAAAAAGAGAAAGTTTATGTAAAATATTTTGGGAAAGAGATAGAGATTGATTTAAACTTGAAAAGATTTTCAACTGAATTAGAGATAAGAGAGAAAATATTAATTTTTCATTATTTACTTAAAAAATTTAATTTTGAAATTATGGATGATAAAATTTTAAGTTTTAAGGAGTTTCTTCAATAAAAAAGCAAGTGAAATTTTTGAAATAGAGGACCTTGCAATTATTGGAGAAATTATAGTTTCAAAAATGTAAATATGGAACTTTTTAACTCCAAAATTGATAAAAATTTTGAAAAATATCCTTTACCAATAAGAATGAGACCTGAAAAACTTGAAGATTTTGTTGGTCAGATGCATCTACTTGGAAAAGATAAACCATTGAGAAAAATAATTGAAAGTGACAAAATTCCTTCTCTTGTTTTTTATGGCCCTGCTGGTTGTGGGAAGACAGCACTTGCAATGATTATAGCAAATATGACTAAAAAAAAATTTATTTCACTAAATGCAGTCACTGCAACTGTTTCAGATGTAAGAGATGTTTTAAGAGAAGCAAGAGAAAGGTTTAAACTTGAAGGTAAAGGCACTATTTTATTTCTTGATGAAATTTCTCATTTTAATAAACTACAGCAGGATGCATTACTAAAGGATGTTGAAGAAGGAACAATAACTTTAATCTGTGCAACAATTTATAATCCTTATTTTTATATAAATACTCCTTTACTTTCAAGATCTCTTATTTTTGAATTTAAACCATTGACTAATGAGGAAATAAAGAAAATAATTGAAAGGTCTTTAAAGGATAAAAAAGGGCTTGGAAATTATAAAATAAAGATAACGAAAGATGCAATTGAATTTATAAGTAAAAGAAGTCAAGGAGATGCAAGGAAAGCATTAAATAGTCTTGAATTCTGTATTTTAACTTCAGAAGTTGAAGAGAATGGTTTTATTTCAATTGATTTAAATAAAGTTAAAGGGATAATAGATAGATATTTCATTTATGATAGGAAACAGGATGCTCATTATGATACAATTTCTGCTTTTATTAAAAGTATGAGAGGTTCTGACCCTGATAGTGCATTATATTATCTTGCAAAAATGATTGTAAGTGGAGAAGATCCAAGATTTATAGCAAGAAGAATGTTAATATTTGCTTCTGAGGATATTGGAAATGCAGACCCACAGGCTCTTATTCTTGCAAATTCATGTTATCAGGCAATTGAAGTTGTTGGTATGCCTGAAAGTAAAATTATACTTGCTCAGACTGTTATTTATCTTTCAACTTGTCCAAAATCTAATTCTTCATATCTTGCAATAGAAAATGCTATTAAAGAAGTAGAAAGTGAAAGAGTAGAAGAAATCCCTTCCCATCTTAAAGGTACAGGATATAAAGGTGCTGAAAAACTTGGTAGAGGCATAGGTTATAAATATCCACATGATTTTGAACAACATTATGTTGTTCAGAAATATAGAGAAAGTGGAAAAAAATTTTATTTTCCACAAGATATTGGATATGAAAGTAAAATAAAAAAATTTCTTGAGGAAATTGAAAAACTTAAAAATGAGTCAAAAACTGAACAAGATAGAGATAAGGAAGAAAATAAGGAAGATAAGAGAAAATCTTGACCAAAAAGAGTGGGAAGAGAAAAGTCTAAAAATTCAAGAAAAATTTCTTTCAAGCAAATTCTATAAAAATTCAAAAGTTATTTTTACTTATTCCCATTTTGATAGAGAAGTAAAAACAGACATAATTATAAAAAAAAGTTTAGATGATGGTAAGATTATTTGTTTACCTTACATTGACTGGCAAAATAGAGTAATGATACCATCTGAAATTAAAAAATTTGAAGAAATTGTTAAGATAAAAGGCATCCCTTGTCCCAAATTTTTAAAACCAGTTAATAATGAGAATATAGATATTGTAATTGTTCCAGGAGTTGCTTTTGATATCTATAAAAATAGAATTGGTATGGGAGGAGGATTTTATGACAGATATTTAAAAAATCTATCAAAAAAAATAATAAAAATTGCTTTGTCATTTGAATTTCAGATTTTAAATATAATATTACCTATTGAAGAAAATGATATAAAAGTTGACCTTATAATAACTGAAGAAAGAATAATTTGAAAATTGAAAGAACTATTAAAAATTTGATGATAGATTTGAAATTTATGGCATATAGATACTACTTTTTGAAACTGAATACTAATCCTTCTCCTTCTTTACAGAAACTACACACACACCTTTATCTTTATTTATAAACCTTATTTTATAGTTAAATCCATACTTTTCTATAATCCTTTTATAAAGAATATCGCAGTGTTCGCAGTAGTAAAGATATTTTTCTACTTTCCTTTTATTCATAATTCCCACAGAAGGACATCTCTTCATGTATATTCTAAAGTGTGTCTTCCCTACTTCCATACAGTATTCTG
>JAMWCO010000076.1 GCA_023818785.1 Candidatus Omnitrophota bacterium | reverse complement strand
TTCCTCCTTTCCCATCCGCTATATAATAGGCGGATGATTATATATAAATTAAATTTTACAGGAGGTGCAAAATGTTAAGAAAAAAATTTTCAAAGAGCATCTTTTCAAAACCACATGGCTTCACTTTAATAGAGTTGTTAGTCGTAGTAGCAATAATTGCTATTTTAGCAGCAATGCTTTTACCAGCATTATCTCGTGCAAGGGAAAGAGCAAGACAAGCAGTATGTATGAGTAATTTAAAACAGATATGGCATGCATTATGGATGTATACAGAAGACCATGATGGATGGTCTGTTCCAGCAAGCACTCTTTATCCTAACTATTGGACTGGAAATGTAAGTTTAAGACCATGGTTTGAATTACTTGGTAAATTTGGGAAGTTTGGACCTTTAAATTATGGAGTTTATCTTGGTGCTCCTGGAACTAGTTACTATAGTTATACTGCTTCAAAAGGAAAAGCAATGTATTGTCCAAGTGAAAAAAGGCAGTTTACATATTCTCACTATGCTATAAATATGTGGCTTGTTGGAACGATTTTAGCCACAGGGGAGCCAGACCCAAATTATCCACCAGTAAAAACTACTGCAGTTAAAAATTCATCAGTCACAATATGGGTAGTTGATAATGGAGTATCCAACCAACATTCTATTACTTATTTTTATGCTCAACCATATTCTTACCCTTATAACAATTTTAGACATATGAATGAAAGTTGTAATATTCTTTATTTTGACGGTCATGTAGAATCAAAAACAAAAAAAGATATTGGTTTACCTAATGGCGGTGCAACAAGCATCCCTTTAAGAAGAGGTTTTGTTAGATTGGGAGTATATTGGCCATAAATGGAGATTTTATGAATATCTTAATTATAACTGACCTTGAAGGAGTTGCAGGAGTTTGTGATTTTGAATCTACATATGAGACAGGAAAGTATTATGAAAAGGCAAAGGAACTTTTAACAGAAGAGGTAAATGCCTGTTGTGAAGGTTGTATTGAAAAAGGAGTAGAAGAAATTTTAGTTATAGATGGACATGGTTCTGGAGGGATATTACCTGAAAAAATAAATAAGAATGCAAAATTGTTTCATGGAAGACCTGTCCCAACTTTATGGTTTTTTGATCAAAAATGGGATGGAGTAATTTTACTTGCTCATCATTCAATGAATGGAACTGAAAAAGGCAATTTAAATCATACATATTCAAGCAAAAGTATAGTCAATATGTGGTTAAATAGAGAAAAAATTGGTGAAATTGGAATTGAAATATATCTTGCTGGATATTTTGGAATTCCTTGTATTTTAATAACAGGAGATGAAGCAGCAACAAAAGAAGCAGAAAAATATGTTCCAAATATTGAAAAAGCAATAGTTAAATGGGGAATTACAAGAACAAGTGCAATATCTTTATCTCCAGAAAAAGCAAGAGAAATTATAAAGGAAAAAACAAAAATAGCGATTGAGAGAATAAATGAGATAAGACCTGTAAAAATAAATGGAAAATGCGAGATTATAGTTGAATATATTTCTACATCTGATGCATTCGTAAGAAGTAAAAGAGAAGGTTTTGAACTTATTGAACCAACCAAGGTAAAAGTAGAAGGTATTGATTTTTTAGATGTTTTCAAAAAATTTTTTAGTTAAATAAAAGGAGGAGATTATGCTTAAAAAATTTTTAGTTTTTATTTTATTTATACTATCTTTTTGTTTTTCTGAAAGCAAACTTATTTTTTATTGTTCATTTGAGGATGAAGCAAAAGATTTAATAGGTAATAGAACATTTGAAATAAAGGGTGGTAAATTTGTTGAAGGGAAAGTTGGAAAAGGTATATATTTTGATGGAAAAGAAAAGGATGCAGAATGTATTTTTTTTAAAGATACAGGGAAAGAAAAATTTATACAGGACTTTGAGAATGGACCTTTTACAATAAGTGTATGGATAAAGCCTGACTCAACAAAAGAATATAAAAAACAGCAAGATATACTAAATACAGGAACAGATATAGGACCTGGTTGGAGATTAACATATACATGGAGAATGATACAATTTAGAACAGGAACAGGAAAAAGAGATGAACAAGGAAAAGGAGATTTTTGGGAGGTAAAAACAAATCCAAGTATAGATAAAGTAATTCTTGATGAATGGAATCACATAGCAGTTGTAAGAAATGAAGATAGTATTTTATCTTTATATTTAAATGGTAAAAAAGTAGCAGAAAGTGAAAAAAAGTTTGATATTATTCCTTCAAATTATCCTTTGACCATTGGTGCTTATAGAAGTGGATATGGGTATGGATTTAAAGGAGTAATAGATGAAGTAAAGATATATAAAGGTGCATTAAATTCAGAAGAGATTTTAAAAGAATATAGATTGGAAGCAGAAAAAAAAATTAAACTTGATGGGAAATTAGATGAAGATATATGGAAAAAAGGTAAATTATTTACAAACTTTTATTTGATAAGTTCAGAAAAGTTAGCACCTATTCAGACAGAAGTAATATTTAATTATGACCAGGAAAATTTATATTTTGCTTTTATATGTTATGAACCAAATATATCAAAAATAAAAAATCAGATAAAAGAAAATTCATTAAAAGTTTATAGAGATGATAGTGTAGAGATAATGCTTGATTCAGACAATAATAAAGGTGATTATTACCATTTTTTATTTAATGCATCTGGATATTATGGAGTTGAACTTAGAAATCAGAGTGGACTTGTTGGTTCAGAAGTAAAAGATTTTAAATTATATACAGGGGGTTTAATAGAGAAAGATAGATGGGTATTAGAAGTAATAATTCCATATTCATCATTAACACTTGAAAGAATAAAAGAAACAATCTCATTAAATTTTGCAAGAAACAGAAGAGTTGATCTGGAATCAAGAGAAGAAAGTTCAATATGTGAAAAAGGTCAATTTCATAATCCATTTGTTTTTAAGGTAATAATCCTTGAAAATATAGATTTAACATTATATGCGATAGAATTTAAGGATATAGAAATAATAGATACTGAAAAAAAAGATGAAAAGATATTAGCAAAATTAAAAGGAAATTTAAGAAATTTAAGTAAAAAAGAAAGAAAGATTGATTTAGAGGTTTATGAGGATGAACTTGGAGTATTAGAAAAATTAAGTTTGGATTTACTGCCTGAAAGAGAAAGAGAGGTTGTTTTAAATATAAATGTTCCTGAAGCAAAGGAATATAAATTTGGGATTGATATAAAGGATAATAGAAAGATAATTTATAGCAGTATATATCCAGCAAAAATAAAATATATTCCAATTTCACTTGAGTTATTAAAGCCATTTTATAGGAACTCAATTTATTCAACTCAAAAAATAGATGAGATAGTGGTAAATGTGAAAATTGGTTTAAAAGAAGAGGAGATAAAAGGATTAAATACAGAAGTTTTAATAATAGATCCTGACAATAAGATAATTACTAAAAAAATAGATTCAGCAAAAAAAGAGGAAAAATTCAATTTAAAGATCTCAGGGTTGAAAGAAGGAGAATATAAAATAATAGGAAAAATAATAAAAGATGATAAGGTAATATATGAGACAAATATTCCATTATATAAATTACCACCTGCAAAAGGAAATGAAGTATATGTTGATGAGAATTTAAATTTGGTATTAAATGGGAAACCAATAATGCCAATAATATGGTGGGCAGGTTCACCAGCAGAAGAAATAGCAAAAACAGGGGCAGATGGAATAGTATGTGGAATAGGTCAACTTGATGAATTGAAAAGTTTAGACCAGTTTGGAGAAATAATGCTTTTCTGGGGTGCTGACGAGAAGAAATATTTTGAAGGAAAAGAAACATTATCAGAAGAGGCAATAAAAGTAATCACAGAAAAAGTAAATTCAATAAAGGACCATCCTACATTTCTGTTTTATTATTTAACAGATGAGCCAGAAACAAGATTTATAAGTGTAACTGTTTTAAAACAAGCATATGAATTGATAAAAAAAATAGATCCATACCACCCAATTCAGATAACAAATGATACAGTAAAAGGAATAGAGACATATATAGAATGTGCTGATTTATTTTTTCCAGACCCTTATGTTTCTCCACTTATTGATGGTAATTTGACAAGGCCGATGATATACATAATTAGTTTTATGGAAGAAATAAAAAGAGTAGGGAAAAATAAAAAATTTATTGGTGTAACTCCACAGGTATTTGATTATGCAAAAGTTTATGCTTCACGGCCTCCATATTCAACAAGAAACAATAGAGCACCAACATTTGTAGAAGAAAGATGTATGAATTATCTTGCGATTGTTTATGGAGCAAAAGGTTTTAATTATTATGTTTATGGGAAAAAAGATCCAAACCACTGGGGAGCGGTTAATTATCCTGATTTAAGGATTGGTATGCCATATTTAATAAAAGAGAAAAAGTCATTAAGCGATGTAATATTGCTTGGAAAGGATATAAAAGAGAAAGTAAATATAGAAGACAAAAAAATTCATTATTCAGTAAAAGAGTTAAATAAAAAGATTTATATAATAGCAGTGAATGTTGAACCAATTGAATTAAATGTTGAAATAAAAGTTCCAGAAAATATAAAAAAGTTAAAAGTTATATCAGAAAAAAGAGAGATAGAAGTTAAAAATGGTATTTTTAAAGATAAATTTCTACCTTATGAAGTTCACATATACACAGATAATTTGAAATTCCAAGATGTTATAGAATTAAATAAAATAGAAGAAGAAATAAAAAAAGAAGGTGGCTGGTTTACTTATAAATATAAATGAAAGGTTATAAAATAGGTGCTTGTAAAATTGATATAACTCCTCCAGTTGGTTGTATGCTCGTAGGACACATTGCAAGAAAAGAGGCATCAAAGAAAATACATGACCCACTTTATTTAAAATGTTTATCTATCTCTGATGGTAAAGAGAGAATTTTTATAATAACATCTGATTTAATTGAATTTCCGATTGATTTTGTGGGTTCTCTAAAAAAAGAGGTCAGGAAAAAATTTGGTATACATCCTTCAAAAATTCTTTTGACAGCATCTCACACTCACACAGGACCTTTTATCTCTGAAGAAATACTCTCTGCAAAAGTAATTCCTGAATATGTTTCAATTTTAAAAAGAAAGATTATTGGATGTATTATTCATTGTTTAAATGATGAAGAAGAAGGAGTTATAAAATTTGGTAAAGGTAGAGTAAATATAGGAATAGTAAATAGGAGAAAAAGAACAGAGGAAGGAATAAAGATGTTGCCAAATTTTGATGGACCGGTTGATGAAGAATTAAGTGTTATAAAAATAGAAAGAAAGGATAAAAGTCCAAAGGTTATATTTTTCAACTATTCTTGTCATCCTACAACTCTTTCAGCAGATATATATGAAATTTCAGCAGATTATCCAGGAGTTGCCCAAAGAGAGATTGAGAATTTTTATAAAGGAACTGTTGCAATGTTTTCAAATGGATGTTGTGGTGATGTGAGACCTGCAATAATAGATGAAAATACAGGAAGATTTAAAGGTGGTTCATTTGAAGATATTGAAAGAATGGGGAAAATTTTATTCAGCAAAGTTGTTGAAATAATAGAAAAGGCAGAGGAAATTAAAGGTTTAAAAGTAAATGGAATTTCTAAATTTTTTGATTTTAAATTTGAAGAAAAATTAATCCCAAAAGATGAAAAAGAACTTGAAAAAATTTGTGATTATTATAAAAAAAAATTTTTTATAGAAATACCCAAAAAATGGTTAAAACTTATGAGAGAAAAAATAAGAAAAAAAGAAGAATTTCCTAAAACAAAAAAAGGAGAATTACAAGTAATAAGAATTGGAGAAGTTGTCATTTTAGGAATACCAGGAGAAGTTATGGTTGAAATAGGTCTTAAACTGAAGGAAAAAGAAGAGAATAGAAAATTAATTATATGTGGATATAGCAATGGGATAGTAGGATATATACCGACTACCGAAGCTACTGAACAGGGTGGTTATGAATCATTATGTTTTCTTTTTTCCTTTACAAATATGCCTGCTCCTTTTAAAAGAAATACAGAAGAAGAGTTGATAAATACATTACTTGAGTTAATTAATAAATGAAAAATACTTTTATTACTTATTGCGAAATTAATTTAGATAATATTATTCATAATTTAAAATGGGTAAAAGATAAAGTTGGCAATAAAGTAAAAATATGTTTTGCAGGAACAAAAGCAGATGGGTATGGATATGGAATATTAGAAGTTGCTTTTGCTGCTATTGAAAGTAAAGTTGTAGATTATCTTGGAGTTGCGGTTCCGGATGAAGGTATATATTTAAGAGAAAATGGGATAGATATACCAATTATTGTTTTCGGACAGATATTACCTGAACTTGCTGAAAAAATTGTCAAATATAATTTAACTCAGACTGTTTCTACATATGATTTATGTAAAAGATTATCCTACTTTGCGCAAAAATTAAATAAAATTGTTAAAATACATATAAAAGTTGAAACAGGAATGGGAAGAATTGGGATTTTCCCTGAGAAAGTTATAGAGTTTATTAAAAAAATTTCAAAATTGCCAAATCTTTATATTGAAGGTACTTATAGCCATTTATCTTCTGTTGGTAGAGATGAAACATATACTAAAATTCAAATTGAAAGATTTTTTAATGTTTTAAGAAAACTTGAAAAATATAATATAAAGATTCCTTTAAAACACCTTGCAAATTCTGCTGCTATAAAAAGGTATCCTGAAACTTATCTTGATATGGTAAGACCTGGTAGTTTAGTTTTTAACGCTGATTTGCCTGAATTAAAACAAGTTTTTTCATTAAAAAGTAAAGTTGTTTATGTAAAAAAAGTTCCAAAAGGTTATAGAATTAGTTATAGAGGTATGTATACAACAAAAAAAGAAACAAAAATAGCAACAGTTGGACTTGGATATATTGATGGGTATCCATTTTTACTTGAAAATGAGAAATGGAAAGTTATAATAAATAATAAATATTTTCCAGTTGTTGGTAGGATTTGTATGGACCAGATAATGGTTGATGTAGGAAATGAGAATGTAAATATAGGAGACGATGTAATTATAAT
>JAMWCO010000075.1 GCA_023818785.1 Candidatus Omnitrophota bacterium | reverse complement strand
TTTCCCAGAAATACTTGATGGTAGAGTAAAAACACTTCATCCTAAAATTTATGGTGGAATTCTTTCAATAAAAGAGAAATCTGAACATATAAAACAAATGGAAGAAAATGAAATTAAGCCAATTCAACTAATTGTTTGTAATTTATACCCATTTGAGGAAACATTAAAAAAAGGTAAAAGTGATGATGAAATAATTGAGAACATTGATATTGGTGGACCAACTATGATAAGGGCAGGAGCAAAGAATTATAAATATGTTTGTGTTTTAACAAACTCTTCTTTATATGATGAATTTATCAAAGAGATGGAGAAAAATAATGGATATGTGAGTGATAACTTTTCTTTTAAATGTGCGAAAGAAGTTTTTAAATTAACTTCAAAGTATGATTATATAATTTCTTCTTATTTTTCAAATAAGATTGAAAAGGAGATATTGCCAGATGAAATTGATTTAAGATTGATAAAGGTTCAAAACTTAAGATATGGTGAAAATCCTCATCAGAAAGGTGCATGGTATAGATTTATAAATAAAGAATATAAAAGAGAAATTATTCAAGGGAAAGAATTATCATTTAACAATTTAATTGATATGGAAAGTGCATATAATCTTGTCTGGCAATTTGAAGACCCTACCTGTGTAATAATTAAACATACAAATCCATGTGGTGTTGCTATTGGGAAAAGTTTAGTAGAAGCATATGAAAAGGCACTTGAATGTGACCCTATAAGTGCATTTGGTGGCATTGTTGGATTTAATAGTAAAGTTGACAAAAAACTTGCTGAAATTTTTACAAAAAAATTTTATGAAATAATTATTGCTCCTGATTATGAAAAAGAAGCACTTGAAATTTTAAGAAAAAAACAGGATTTAAGAGTTATAAGATGCCCTGAAAAGATAAAATATGAATATGATTTTAGAACACTTATAGATGGATTTTTAGTCCAAACAGCAGATAGAATAGATTATGAGAAATTTGAAATTGTTACAGAAAGAGAACCACAAGAAGAAGAGATTTCTGCATTAAAATTTGCCTGGATTATATGTAAATTTATAAAATCAAATGGTGTAGTAATAGCAACAAAAAATCAGACATTAGGAATTGGAACAGGACAAATGTCAAGATATGATTCAACAAGAATTGCTATTATGAAAATGAAAGAAAATTTTAAAGAATTGCCAAAACCTATTGTTCTTGCTTCAGATGGATTTTTCCCTTTTTCTGATAGTATTGAAATAGCATATTCTGCAGGAGTAACCTCTATAATTCAACCAGGTGGCTCAAAAGAAGACAAAAATATAATAGAAAAATGTAATCAACTTGGTATATCTATGATTTTTACAGGGACAAGACATTTTAAACACTAAAATGAAAATTCTTTTAATAGGAGATTTACATTATAGAAGCGATGGTATATCTTTAATTCCTGAGAGAAAGACAAAATATGGTATTGAATTTTTAAAAAGGATAAAACAAAGAGTAAAAGAAAATATAGATATTGTTATTATCTGTGGAGATATACTTGATGATGGTGAAAATCCAAAGAGTGAAAGTGAATATATTGAAATAAAAAAAATCTTTGATTCTTTTGAAGTGAAAAAAATATTATATGTTTTTGGTAATCATGATAAAAATCCAGAAAAATTTTATGAAATTTTTGGACAAGAAAATAGATATTTTGTTTTTGATAATTTTCTATTTTATACTTTCTGTGATAGGTATTTTGAAAATGATATATGTGTAAGAGAAAAAAAGGAAATTGAGAATTTTAAAAAATTTGTTAAAGAAAATAGAAGCAAAAAAATTATTGTTATTCAACATAATGTTGTATATCCAAAATTAGAAACTACTTATCCATACAATATAAATGAAGCAGAAAAAATTCATAATTTATATAAAGAAAATAATGTTTTCCTTTCAATAAGTGGTCATTATCATAAAGGGATTGATTTAATAAAAAAGGATAACATTTATTATTTCATTTTACCAGCAATCTGTGAAGAACCATTTAAATTTTTTATTCTTGAATTGACAAATCAACCAAAAATAATAGAAGAAAATTTAAAAAATTCAGTTGAACTTATTGATTATCACTGCCATACTGAATTTGGTTATTGTGCAGAAGATGTAAGTATGGAAAAGGTTATTGAAAGATGTAATTTATTTGGTATAAAAAAAGTATATTTTACAGAACATGCTGGTCAATTATATTTATCTTCTGATGATTATTGGGATTACAAATTTTTTGGTGGAATAGATATATTAAAAAGACAAAGAGAAGAAGGTAAAGACAGGGTTAAAGATTATATTGAAAAATTTAAATCATTAAATACAGATATAGCGGGTCTTGGTGTTGAAGTAGAAGTAGATAAAAATGGAAACTTAACTTTACTTCCAGAGGATAGAAAATTTTTTGAAATCTTGATAGGAGCAGTTCATTATTTACCTGAAGAGTATCTTGTAAGTATGAACTTACTTGAAAAAAAGTTTATCTGGACAATTGAGAAACTTGTTGAAAATAAAATAAATATTCTTGCACATCCTTTTAGATTTTTTGTAAGGAAAAATATTGAAAAGCCAAAAAATTTATATAGAAATGTAGCAAAAATTTTAAAAAAAGGAGATGTTAAAGTAGAATTAAACTTTCATACAAATAACCCAGACCCAGAATTTTTTAGAATATGTATAGAAGAAAATCTTGAAATTGTTTTTGGTTCAGATTCTCATAATTTACTTGAAGTTGGTGATTTTTCAAAACATATTAAATTTATGAAAAATTTACAATATTAACCATTTTTTTAAATTTTTTATCTTTGTTTTTTCACCATGCCCAGGATAAACTTCTATCTCATCGGGTAAAACCAATATCTTTTCTTTAATTGATTTAATTAATAATTCTTCATTTCCAAAAGGAAAATCAGTTCTACCAATACCATCTGAAAAGATAGTATCTCCTGAAAATAAAATATTGTTTAATTTAAGACAAATACTTCCAGGGGTATGTCCTGGTGTATGAATAACTTCAAAAGATAAATTCCCAATTTTTATTATATCTTTTTCTTCAATTTGAATAATATTATTTTTACATATATAGGGAGTAGAAAATAAAGAAGATAAATTTTTTTCAGGGTCTATTAAAAATTCTTTATCATATTTGTGAATATAAACAGGAAGGTTAAAAAAATTATTACCTTTTATGTGGTCATAATGTCCATGTGTATTTATTATCATGATTGGTTTTAAATTATTTTTTTTAATTATTTGCTCAATTCTTTCAACATCATCTCCAGGGTCAATAATTCCACATTCTTTTTTCTTTTCACAACCAATTATATAACAATTAGTAAGAAAACCACCAACTACAATCTTTTCTAAAATCATTTTTTATTATATCATATTTCTATGAGCATTCTTTTTGAAATTTTAATTTTAATTTTTTTTGTTTTTTTTAGTTCATATTTCCCAGGAAGAATAACAATAGAAAGATTAAATCTAAGTGAACAAGAAAAATTTGTTTTAAGTTTTGGAATAAGTTGTTTTTTATTTTATATTTTTGGATTTTTAAGTTATGTTTTAAATATTTCAATATTTAATGGTTTTTTCCTTTTAATTCTTTTACTTTTTTCTATTTTTTTTCTATATAAAACAAGTTTGTAATAGAAAAAGAATTAATACAATTTTTAATTTTTTTTATTATTTTAATACTTTACCAATCTTTTATTCCATTTTATTCTGGTGGTTTATGGTCTTGGGATTGGTTTGAACACTATTTAAGAACCATTTTTTTCTTAGAAAGATTACCAAAGGATATAAAATTTCAAGGTTATATAATTACTTCAAGACCTCCCCTTTTCAATATTATTTGTTTTTTCTATCAATCAATTATAGGAAGAGATTTTTATAAATACCAGATAGTTTCAACATTTTTAAATTCAACTTTATTACTCTCAATCTATCTTTTTTGTAAAGAATATTTTAAAATTGAAAATAAAAACTTATTTATTTTTCTTTGTTTTATTCTTTTTTTTAACCCATATATTTTAAGACAGATAACATATCCCTGGACAAAAGCATTCTCTGGATATTATACAATTTGTGGTTTATATTTTTATATAAAGTTTTTAAAAGATAATAAAAACTTATTTCTAATTATATCAGGTATTTTATTTGGATGTGCCTTTTTAGTTCATTATTCTTCAGGACTATATATTTTGCCTTTAATAATTTATATATTTTTAAAAAGAAGTTTATTTAAAAAGTTGCTCATTTTTAACATTATATTTTTTTTAATAATATTTACATATTTCTCCTGGTCAATAAAAAATTATGGAATTAAAAATACATTTTTAAGTAATACATCTTACCAACAAAAAAACTTAAGTTTAAATGAAAGAATAGAAAAAGATTTAAATAATTTATTTAAAACAATTTTTCCAATAATCCCAAAAGAATTTACAAATATTTTCAAATTTTATAAAGATTCTAAATTTCGTTTTTTCAATTATATATTACCTTTTTACTCATCAAATATTTTTGGTAATTTAACAATTTCTTTATCAATTTTCCTTTTGTTTATAGTTTTTAAAAAAATAAAAAATCTAAATATTGAAAAATTTTTTATTTATTTTTTTCTCTTTTGTTTCTTTTTAGGTATTATAGTAAATCCTTCAAAAGACTTAGTTGGAGTTGCTCATGTAACTTTTTTACCTTTTGTTTCTCTTATATTGAGTTTTTTAATAAAAGAAATAATAAATTATGAGAAGAGAAAAATATTATTGATATTTTTTACTTTTGAAACACTTTCTTTTTTTGTATTCCAGATTTATATATTTAAAAATTATTTTGTTTATGAAAAAATAGTATATCTTTATAATACCTCATGTTTAGATAGTTATCATTTTGGTAATTTTCTTCTTAAATATAAAAATGGACTTATTTTTCTTTTTGATAAATTCTATTTTAGATAAGATTTTTTCAATTTTTCTACAATTTTTCTCTGCCTTTCTGCTTGTTTTTTAAATCCATAAATTTCAAGCAGGTTTGCCATTTTCTCTCTTGCTTCAACATCTTCTGTAATATCATAAACATAAATACTATAACCTACTTTTGCTTTTGGCTCTTTTTTCTTTAAGAAATCAAAAATTTCTGGGTTTAAAATAAATTCTATAAGTAATCCACATAAATGATTAACACTTATAGCAAGATATTCTTTCTCTGGAAAAGGAGAATTAAAATGGTAATTTTTTTCAGGAATATTGGCAATAAAATATGGATATAAAAATGGTTCATAAATAAGTCCATATGTTTCTGGGAATATACTTCCAAAATAATTTAACATTAATTCTGGATTTCCCTCTTTCTGTAAATATTTCTTTAATTCTTTTAAATCCTGTCCCCAATCAACATTACTATCTATTAAATATTTCCAACCATTTTGAGGTCCACCTGCAATCTGGTTAAAATAAGCAATATAATGAGGATGTATTTTAAAAGAGACAAAAGAAAACCAAGTTATAAGAAAAAATAAAATTAAAATTTTTATTTCTTTTTTTATTTTTAATTTTTGATGATGTATAAATAATCTCCCTACAAAAATATAAACCAAAGCATAAAAAGGAAGTATATATCTTATTCCAATCTGTTTTTTACTTAATGAAGAAAATATAAAATAAATAATTGCTGGAGTTATCAAAAATCTTTCTTTTTTATCAATCTTTAAAGATAAAAAAATAGAAATAAAAATTAAAATAATTAAAGGTATTGGTGTCTTATAAAAAAATGCAAAGATAAAGTAATATAACCATCCTTTCTCTGAAAATTTACCATTTAAATAACTCATATGTCCTCTTTCTGTTGTTTCAAAAATTATCCTTTTAATCCCAAATATAAAATTTTTAAAACCAAAAAATCCATATGAAAATAAAAGAATTAAAAAAGGGATAAGAAAAAGATATATTAAAAAATCATTCCTATATAATTTCATCTTTTCTCTAAAATTATCCTTTATTTCAATAAAAATTAGAATAAATAAAATAAAAGGCATAAGAATAATACCTGTAAATTTTGTAGATAAAGAAAGTCCAAAAGAAAAACCAGAAAATATAAGGAATTTTTTATTATCTGTCTCACAAAATTTAAATAAAAAATAAAGAGTCATTATGAAAAATAATGTAAAAGGGACATCAGTAGTTACAAGACAACTATGAGCAAGAAAATTAGGGCAGAAAGTAAAAATAAATAAAGAAAATAAACCAGCAAATTCTCCATATAAATCTTTACTCCATTTATAAATGAAAAATCCAAGTAAAATTCCAAGTAATATCATTGGAAACCTTGACCAGAAAAGAATTTTATCAACTTTATCTCTATTTAAATAAAAAAATGCTTTACCAAGTTCCCACTCATTTATTCTTAAACCATTATAAATTTCTTCTGGCATAAAAATATCAATCCACGAAATAAATATACCTGATAATGTTTTTGAAAATGGGGGATGTTCATAATTTAAGAAAAAATCTCCTTTCTTTACATAATAATATCCAGCAGTTATATGGACTGTTTCATCACAAGTTATTGATTTTCTAATAGATACAATAATTTCTCTTGTAAAAAAAATAAAAAATAAAAAAATTATTAAAAATAAAAATATTTTTTTCATCTTTCTCCCCTTAATAATTTTAAATTTTCAATAGCAATTTTAAAATTCTTATCTTTTTTAACAACCTCTTTAAGTATACTTATTGCTTTTTCTTTTTCTCCTATCATAGCATAAGAAATTGCAAGGTCATTTAAAATTTGTAAATTATTTGGTTCTAAAATTAATCCTTTTTCATACCAGAAAATTGCCTTTTTATGGTCATTAAGGATTTGATATGTCTTCCCTATATTAAAAATATAACTTGCCTCATTGTTTTTAAGTTTATATGCTTTTAGAAATAGATATAGTGCATAAAAATAATTTTTATAATATTCAAGTTGAACTATCCCTAATCCATTATAATTTAATGATTCTAATGAATCTACATCTATCCCATTTTTAAAGAAAAATTCAGCACTTTTATAATCATTCAATTCAAGAGACCATTTACCTAAAAAATAATA
>JAMWCO010000074.1 GCA_023818785.1 Candidatus Omnitrophota bacterium | reverse complement strand
AGCCATACCACAACCACCAGCAATAGCAATAATATTACGAGAGGAATCTTCCTTCAAATAAAAATCACCAAAAGGTCCTGTAAAGATAACTTCATCATTAACTTCCAAAACTTCATGAATATATGTAGAACAAAGACCATTAGGAACCAATCTTACAATTAACTCAATTATATTTTCCTGTTGTGGTGGTGTAGCAATAGAATATGCTCTGAATTCGTCTGTATCTGGAACTTTAAATTGAATATATTGACCTGGTTTAAATTTTATGTTTGGTGGGTCTTCCAGTTTTAGAGAAATAAGTTTGATATCATGAGTAAGGTCTTCTTTCTTTATAACTTTTGCTTTAAATTCTTGTGCACCTAATAGGTGTTCTGGAATATAAATTTCAATATTCTGTCTAACTTTCACCTGACATGCTAAACGGATACCAGAAAGTTTTTCCTTCCTATTTATAAAAACTTCCTCAGTAGGTAATATTGTCCCTCCACCACTTAATACTTTAATTTTACAATATCCGCAAGTTGATTTACCTCCACAAGCAGAGGGTATAAAAATCTTATTTCCTACAAGATAATTAAGAACAGATTTTCCAGGTTTAACTTTTAGAATTTTATCTTTGTTTATTACTACTTCACATTCTCCAGCAGGCATTAAAAACTTTTCTGCCAAAAGAAGAAGAGATGTAACGACCAATAAAACCCCATTAAAAATCAATAAAGGTACCATTTTTTTATTTTATAGTTATCATTCCTGCAAAACCCATAAAAGCAAATGCTAAAATTCCTGCAATTATCATAGTAATTCCAGGTCCTTTTAAACCAGAAGGAATATCACTTATAAGATATAATTTTTCTTTTATAGATGCCATTAAAATTATTGCAAGCGACCAACCAGATGCAGTACCAAAAGCATATACAATTGTTTGAATAAAGTTGTAATTTCTTAATACCATAAATAAGGAAACTGCTAAAACTATACAATTTACAGTAATCAGAGGCAAGAATATTCCAAAAGTAGAATATAAAGGTGGAAAAAATTTGTCAATAACCATTTCTATAAATTGAACTGTTGCTGCAATAGTGATAATAAAAATTAAGAAGGTAAAAATTTCACATTTAAATGGTATTAAAATTTTCCAGTAAATTAACCAATTTAATCCTGCTGTTAAAGTTACTACAAAAATTATAGCCATAGACATTCCAGAAGCAGATTTTAAATTTTTAGAAATTGCAATAAAAGGACACATACCCAGAATATAAACAAGGGCTATATTTCTAATTAAAAAAGTATCCAGAAAAATCATAATTAGATTAGAGCCATTCATAACTTCCTCCTTTTTTCATTTTTTATTGTTCAGTTTTTTTAAGTATTGTTCTAAATATCCATAAATATATTGCCAGGAGGAAAAAAGCTCCTGGCGCAATAGTCATTGCTGCCCAGTTGGTCCAAGTATCAGATGTAATTTTTCGTCCCAAAATGGTACCAAAACCAAAAAATTCTCGTATCACAGACATTAAAATAAGAATATAAGTATATCCTAAACCACAGGCAATACTATCTAATAAAGAATCTTTTAATTTATTTTTTATAGCATATGCTTCAGCCCTACCCATTAAAATACAATTAGTAATGATAAGACCTACATATGGACCAAGTGCTTCACTTATAACTGGGAAGAATGCTTTAAGAAATCTATCTACTACAATAACAAAAGTAGCAATAACAACCATATAAGTAATCATTCTTACTCGTTCTGGAATAAAATTTCTTAAAGAAGAAATAATAACTTCTGTAAATATTAAAACAAAAGTAACACCAAGTCCCATAGTGATAGCATTTTCTACACGATTGGTTATAGCAAGAGAAGAACATATACCTAATACCATACAGAAAATGGGATTGTCTCGCCACAAACCACCAATTATTATTCTGAAACTTTTTGTATGAATCAGTTTCCTTTTAATTTTTTTTCTATTCTTTTTCATTTGTGCTTAGTATTTTTAGTTTTTTTTGAATATTTTCATTTAGAAGTTTCTCAAAAGCACGACTTGTTCCTGTTGCTCCTGTAATAGCATCTACTTCATTCTTTTCTTTTGCTTTACCTTCAGGAACAATTTTAATAACTGGTAAAATTTCTTTTCCTTGAAATCGTGAAAGAAACTCTGCTTCTGCTATTCTTCCACCAAGTCCAGGTGTTTCTTCTTGGTGAATTATTTTTATACCTTTAATTGTCTTTAAATCTTTTTCCAGAGCAATTATTCCAGAGATTGGTCCCCATAATCCAGAACCAGAGAATTCAAAAGCAAACTCTCCATTTTTAGATTTGTAAAATATAAATCCATCTGATTTAATCATTTCTATATTTTCCTTAAAAACTCCTTCTAAACTTTTTTTATCATAAAGCAATCCAAAAACATCTAAAACAGCCGCTTTAATTTTAAATTCTTGATTTTTCACAATTCTAAATTTAGTATATTTATCAACTCCAAGAAGAAGCGAACCGCTAATACTTCCTAAAAAAAGCACAAAAATTAAAATTTTAATTTTCTCTTTCATTTTTAATATTTAATAATTTTATATTTTCTCCCATATTTTCTTTCTACTACAAGATAGTCAATTAAAGGAGTAAAACCATTTACTAATAGAATAGCAAACATCACTCCTTCTACATAACCAGAAAAAACACGAATTATTACTGTTAAAAATCCAAGCATTATCCCTACAATAAATTTCCCTTGATTAGTAAAAGGGGAAGTAACTGGGTCTGTTGCCATAAAAAATGCACCAAAAAGTAATCCTCCAGTTAACAATTGAAATGTTGGTGGCGCAAACTTATCTGGGGAAAAAATGTGACCAAAGTAAGAAAAGAAAAAAACTGAAAGTAAATAGGTTAAAGGAATACGCCAATTAGCCACCTTAGTGAAAACAAGGAAAATCCCACCAATCATTATTCCTATTTTAAAAGTTTCCCCTAAGCACCCTGGAGCAAAACCAAAGAGTAGTTCTTTCAAAGAAGTTAAAGTTTTTTCACTTTTATATAACATTAAAGGTGTTGCAGAAGTAATAGCATCTGGTTTCCATTTTCCAAATCCAGCAATACCTTTAACCAATGGTTTATACCATGAAATAGTCATTATTTTAGGAAAAGAAATAGTTACAAAAATCCGTCCGACTAAAGCAGGATTGAAAATATTTCTACCTGTCCCTCCAAAAACTTCTTTACCAAAAATTACTCCAAAAATAATTCCAATAGCAACTACCCACCAGGGAACTGTTGGAGGAAGAGTTAATGGGAAAATAAGTCCTGTAACAAGAAACCCTTCTTCAATCTCTCTCTTTCTAATAATAGCAAAAACTACTTCAGATAATCCTCCAAAAATATAAGAAATTATAATAAGAAATATTACTCTTAAGCCATAAAAATAAACTGCAGATAATAAAGAAGGGATTAAAGCGATAATTACTGTAACCATAAACCTTTTTATATCTATACAATCAACGCAATGGGGTGAGGAAATTGTTGTTTTAGCAGTGCCAAAGAAAAATCCGTCTACAGCATTTAATACTGGTTTGAATTTTTCTAATTTTTTATTCTTTTCTAATAACTTATAACCAAAATCAAGTAATTTCCTTATCATTTTATGCCTCTATATTCTTCCAATCCTTTCAAATCAAAATATGGTAAAATACATTGCGTTCTGTCGCAACCATGAACAATAAGTTTTTCCTGTCCATCTTTAATATTTTTAGCCAATGGTATTTTAGAAGGACAGACAAAACTACAAAGATTACATCCAATACAATTAAAAATTCCATATTTCATCAGTCTTTCATCAATCATATTTTTTTTAACCATTTTACTTAATAGATGTGGAATAATTCCTACAGGACAAACTTCTTCACACCAACTACATGAGATACAAGGCCTTTCTTCTCCATGGATGTTTGTATCGGGCCTTTTACTAAATCTCTTCAAAGTCAAAAAAGTGTTAGAGTAAGAATAACTGTGTAAACCAGGTCTTAAGAAAGAAAATAACTCTCTTGTAGTATTTTCAGGAATAGCAATAATATGGGAAAATGTACTATCAACTGGTAATGAATAGTCGTTTAATAAATGGCCTGTCATTAAACTATTTAAAATAACTCTAACTCTTGTTTCAGAAACTAAATAATTTTTAATAATCTCCTGTAATGGTGTTCCAATTCTAACCTTAATATGTGGATTTTCTTTAAAACCTGGTCCACTTAAAGCAATTATTCTGTCAATAAAAGGTTTATTTTCTACTATTGCTTCATATACATGTAAAATTGCTCTGATATTTAAACTTATAATACCAATATTTGCAGCAGAATAACCATAAGGAAAACTTTTCCCAAGAATTGTTGGTACTAACATTTCATCGTAACCTTGAGGATATTTTGGTTCTAATAAAGCAAGTTCAAACCAATCAAAATCATAAGTTAGTTTCTCTATTTCTTCAGACAATTTTTTTTCTTTATTACTTAAACACAGATATATTTTTGCTTTTGGTAATATTTTTTTAAGAATTTGTATACCTTCTATAAAATGAAATAATTTTTTACCAGATAGCAAAGTTTTTGGTAAAATATTATAAGGTTCAGAACCAATCCCATGGACAAATAAATATTCTACTTCATTTGGGGATATTATAGAACTTTTGTATCTTGTTGGAATACCGCAGGTGCCCAATCTCGTTACTCCAGAAAGATATAATTTCTTTTCCAGTTCCTCTTCGGTACATAATCGCCAATCCTTTTCAGAGATATCCAATTTTAACCATTCTGAACTGGTATCCCCTTCAATAACTATAAAGGTTACTTCTCTACGGAAATAATTTTTTTTAATTATTTCTTTTACTTTACCAGTTATACTTGAATGGATAGGAGAAGAAATACTTTCGTCATCTCTTCCAATTATCTGTCCTGCTTTTACTTCATCACCAACTTTAACTATAGGCATAACTTCATTTCCGAAACCTTGACGAAGAGGAATTAAGACTTCCTTTGGTGCCCCTAATTCTATAAGTTTATCTTGGGGCTGACCAGTAAAATTTACAAATTTATATCCACCTTTAAATGTTTTGTAATGTTTTATTCTGTTCATAATAAAAAACCTCAACTTTTGGATGAGCAATAAAGGATACTAAAATACTAATTCCATATAAAAAAATCATTGGTAAAGCAAGGATAAGTAGATTAAAGATATCAACAGTTGGAGTAATTAAAGCAGCAACAACAAAAATAATTACAACTGCATAATTAGATTTTTCTTTCAAAAACTTCCAATTAATCAAACCAAGTTTTGTCAATAAAAAACTTAAAACAGGCATCTGAAAAACTATTCCTCCTGCAATAAGCAACATTATTACAAAGGATATATATTTATTTGCTGAAATAACAGGTTCTAATTCTGAACTACCAAAAGATAGTAAAAATTTCAATGCAGTTGGTAAAAGAATAAAATAAACAAAAACTACACCAGATAAAAAGGAAATTGTTCCCAGAAAAATAAAACTCAAAACATATTTTTTAGTTCTTTCTTCAAGGGCAGGTTCTATAAAAGCAAACAGTTGATATATAATTACTGGTAAAGAAAAAATTAGCCCAATGAAAAAAGATATGCGTAAGTAAATTAAAAAACCTTCCTGTGGACTAAAAAATACAAGTTTATTTATTACTGGATAGCCTGGTAATTTTAAAATTCTGAGAGCATATCTACTGAAAGGAAAACCAATTATAACACCAATTGCAATTGCTATTAAACAAATTATAATTCTGTAGCGTAATTCCTCCATATGCTCTAAAAAGGTCATTTCTTTATCAGTTGTCTTCATTTTTCCTCTTTATATTCTGAATCAACTTCTTTAAAACCATTTTTTAGTTCCTTAACACTTCTACCGATAGAGCGAGCAAGTTCTGGTAGTTTTTTTGTCCCAAAAATTAAACCACAAATAAAAAGAATTAACAACAATTCTGGCATTCCCAAACCCAATAATCTCATTTTTCTTCCCTCCTTTTTCATTTTTTTATTTTAATTCTTTTAAAATAAAGTGTATTATTAAAACACTTTTTTATCTTTTTGTCAAATTTTTTATTTTAATTCTTTTAAGACGAAAAATATCCTCTCGTTCAATTTCTTCTAATGCTTCATAGATAAATTTAATCTGATAAAGAATCTGTGGTAAAACATATTTCTCTAAATAGTTTATTTTACGAGAAACCCTTTTTATTTCTTTACCAAGCCGTTTCAGTTTTATTTCCTCTGGTAAAACTCTTAATGCTAATTTTATAAATTTTATAAAATTATTTCTGGTATTTTCAATATGGTATGAAATCCCTATTTCACCAAATTCTGTTTTTTCTATAACAGGACCTTCCTTCAATTCAGGGATTCTTACACCCCATAGATTTTTTTCATATAGATCAATTACCCAATCATTCTCATGCCCAAAAGTATAAGAAAGTAGTTTTTCTTTTCCCTCAAAACCTACTGATGAGATAAAAGATAAAGTTGATTCATAAGCAGTCAATTCTAACTGATTCCTTAATGCAGATAAATGAGCAATAGTAGAAAAAAATTCTTTTAAAAGCGCATCTCTTTTATTACGCAGTAGTTCCACTCCAATAATTACCTGTTTATACTCTTGTTTCTTTTGCAAAAGAGACATTCTTGTTGGACTTATTACTTCCATTTTTCCCAGTCCTTTAGTTGTTCTAAATAAAAATCTATAAATTTAGTACTAATGCGATTCAATTCTGATTTCGGAAATTTTGATAAAAGTTTCCATCCAAGCATTAAAGTATCTTCAATAGATCTATATGTTTCACCCTGGCCTATAAATATTTTTTCAAACTCATTACTGAATTCTAAGTATTTTTTATCCATATCGCTTAATGCCTCTTCACCTACAATATCTCGTAATTTTCTCAAATCTATTCCATGACTGTATGTAGCATATAATTGATTCGCAAGTTCTCTATGGTCTTCTCTTGTTTTCCCTTTACCAATACCCTGGTTCATTAATCGGGATAAACTTGGTAAAGGGTCAATCGGAGGATATATGTTTTTCTGATGCAATGTGCGAG
>JAMWCO010000073.1 GCA_023818785.1 Candidatus Omnitrophota bacterium | reverse complement strand
TTTTTATAAATAAATCCAGTAGGGAAAACAACATTTATAGCATTACCTATTCTTTCATATTCTTTAAGAGGAGAAAAAACCCATTCTTTCGTTCTTGCAATAACTTTTTCTGGATTTTCTTTATCAATTAATGCAAGGCCAACTCTATAAATTGGTATTGAAGCAGTATATCTTATACCATGATAAATAATTATCCACCCATCTTCTGTTTCTATAGGTGGACATCCAAGACCAACTCTATGACAATCCCACATTCCAGGTCTTACAGGTAACAAAATTTTATGTCTTCCCCAGTGGATAAGGTCTGGAGAAAAAGAAATCCATATATGTCCTTCACCTCTTATTATTGGTCTATGAATTAAAGCATATTTATCTTTAAATTTCTTTGGGAATAAAGAGCCATCCTTATCTTCTGGGGGAACAAGTGGTCCTTTTCTTTCAAATTTTTTAAAATCTTCTGTCAAAATTAAAGAAATTAAAGGTCCTCCTGGTGAAAAAGAAACATAGGTTATTGCAAATTTTTTCAAATCTTCCATATAAACAATTCTTGGGTCCTCAATACCCCATCTTTCTTCATCAAAATTTTCATTTGGCATTAAAGTTGGTTTATCAGGTATTTCCCAATTATCAATTCCATTTTTACTTCTTATAAGTGTCAAATGAGAATATCCATCAAATGTTTCTACTCTACATAAAAGAAAAGCATATCCATTAAATTCTATAACTCCTGGATTAAATACAGCATTACATGGATATCTCCAATTTTCTGGACAAATTATAGGATTTTCTGGATACCTTTTAAAAATTTCTTCCATAACCCCTCCCCTTTTCCGAACCCGGTTCGGAAATAATTAGGTAAGTATCAAAAAATTTTTTAACTTTCTCTCTATATTCATTTGTATATGCTCTATCAAGACCTATATGTTTCCCTTCAACTTTATAAATTTCTTTTGGATTATTTGCCAACTCATATAATTTTTCTGCATGAGAAAATGGAACAAAATCATCATTTATTGAATGAATTATCAAAATAGGACAATTTATCTTATCTATGAAATTTTCAGGGCTATTTTCTTTAAAATCACTTCTAAAAACATACTTTCCCAAAAATATAGAAAATGAAGAAAAGATATATTTTAATGGACCTAAATTTTTATAGTAATTTTTAACCATATCTGGAAAATTTGCAAAAGATGAATCAGTGACAATTGCTCTTATTTCTTTATATTTAGAAGCAGAAATAATACCAACTGCACCACCAAAAGAATATCCCCATATACCTATTGGTAAGTCCTTAATTTTCTTATCTCTTTTAATAAAATCAATTGCACTTTCAACATCAAGATATTCTTTCAAACCAAAATAACATACTCTACCTTCACTCTCTCCATGTGCTCTAAAATCAAAAAGTAAAAGAGAAAATGATGGATATAAAAATTCAACAACAGGTAAAATATCTGATTTGTTTGCAGGATAACCATGAAGGCATATAATTATTCCTTTACTTTTTGGTGAATAAATAAGCCATCCTTTCAATTTTTTCCCATCCTTTGTCTGCAGTATTATATCTTCGTAAGGAAGTCCTATATCATTCGGCAATATAAAAATTTTCAATCTTGGTGGCATAACCGCTCTTATTCCAATAATTAAAGTTAAAATAAATACAATTATAAAAAAATCAATTAGTATCCTTAACCACATTTTCCTCATTTTTATAAAATTCTTTTATCTGCTTTATATATTTTCCCCTCATTCTTAAAAAAAAGTTAATATAGTTCTCTGTTCTATAATCAGGGTATGTCCATTGCAAAATGTTATATCTGTGTTTTGAATAGTATAAAGTTACTTCAGCAAAAATTCCTTTCCCTATATAAATTCTGTGATAATAGTCCTTTGTTGAAAGAAGGATTACCTTTGAACTATCAATATATCCAGGGTCAATATTTATTTTCCTTTTATTACATTCAGAAAACTCATTTTCTATTTCATTTGTAAAAATTTTCCATTCATAAATATTTTCTGGTAAATAAAGTTTTTCAAATGAGATAAACTTTCTTTTTAAATTACTACCCATCTCTTCTTCATAATAGTCAGTAAAATCAAAACTAAAAGGTCCATATTCAATATCAACTATTCCCCATTTTTCTATAAGTTTTAATTTTGTCTTCTCAAAAATAAATTCTTCTTTATAAATTAAACCACAAAAAATTTTAACAGGGCTTATTTTTTTTATTTCCCCCATATTATATAAAATTTAAACACAAAATAATAATAAGGTAAAATAATAAAATATGGAAAGAGATACAATTTGTGCTATTTCAACTCCTTTTGGTATAAGTGGAATTGGGATTATTAGATTAAGCGGAAAAGAAACATATAGAATAATTGAGGAGATTTTTGTTCCTGGGAAAGACCCATTTAAAAAGAAGAAATTCAAAATAGAAAAAATCCCTTCTCATACAGTTCATTATGGACATATTGTTAACGATGGAAAAGTTATTGATGAAGTTATAGTTACCATAATGAAAAGTCCAAAAAGTTATACAAAAGAAGATATGGCTGAAATTGGCTGTCATGGAGGACTTATTCCTTTGAAAGAAGTTTTAAACTTATGCATTAAAAAAGGAGCCCGTCTTGCTGAACCTGGTGAGTTTACAAAAAGAGCATTTTTAAATGGGAGGATTGATTTAACTCAAGCAGAAAGTGTAATTGATATTATTTACAGTAAAACAGAGTCTGCACTTGAAATTGGTATGAAAAAACTAAAAGGTTCTTTAAATGAATTTATTTCAAAAATTAAAGAAAAGATTTTAAATATTTTAGTATTAATAGAAGCAAAAATAAATTTCCCTGAAGAAGAAGATATTTCTGATTTTCAGTTTGATTTAAAGAAAGAGATAAATTATTTACTGGATGAGATAGAAAAATTTTTGTTAAGAAATAATAAAGGTAAGATAATACAAAATGGTATAAATGTGGCAATAATTGGAAGTCCAAATGTAGGTAAATCAAGTTTATTAAATACTTTTTTAAAAGAGGAGAGAGCAATAGTTACAGAAATTCCTGGTACAACAAGAGACGCAATTATAGAAGTAATAAATATAAAAGGAGTTCCTATTAATATAATAGATACTGCTGGAATAAGAAAAGCAAAAAATAAAATAGAAAAAATAGGGGTTGAAAAAGCAATTGGGTGGATGAAAAAAGCAGAAATAAACTTACTCATACTTGATGGAAGTAGAAAATTAAATGAATATGATTTACAATTGATGGAGTATATTAAAGAAAAACCATACATAATCATAATAAATAAAATAGACCTACCACAAAAAATTGAAATTGAAAAGATATATAAGGACTTCCCAGAAAATAGAATTATTAAAGCATCAATAAAAAATCTTATAGGAATAGAAGAGATAGAAAATAAAATATGGGAACTTATAAAAGAGGGATTTGGAGAAATAAAAGGAGATGAGATATATTTAAATTTAAGGCAGGAAGATAAAATTAGAAAAATAAAAAATTATATTGAACAGGCATTAAAAGAAAAAGAGATTGAAATTCTTGCAGAGATTTTAAATTATTGCTTGAATGAAATAGATGAACTTATAGGGAATAGATATAGTGAAAAAATACTTGACGAGATATTTTCAAATTTCTGTATAGGTAAATAACTCTATTTTCTTTATTATCTTGCTTAATATTTTATCAGAAATTACATAGAAACCCACTTAAACATCTAAAAAATTATAATCTACTTTTATTCTTTTACCATGGTTTTTAAAAGATTCCTCACAGGCAATTACAACTGCCATTGTTCTTGCACTATCATATGCTTCAACAAATGGTTTTTCTCCTTTTATAATTCTTAAACAAAAATCTTTAAAAAAACCTATAGAATCATGGTGTAATTTATAATGTGGTATTCCAACATAACTTTCTGTTCTATCTAAATTTGTATAGCCATTTTCTCCCTCAAATCTAAATATCTGTATATACCTTTCCCAAAAATCAGCTCTGATACTCCCTTCTGAGGCCATAATACTTGCTGAATATTCATGTCCAAGTTTTTGTTCCATATTAGGTTCTAAAACATTAGAAACTCCTCTATGCTGTAAAGTAAGGAGTGTCGCTATTTTACCTTTAGGGAAAAAACAGATTGTAACAACTGGTTCCTTATAACCTCTATGCCATCCATTATCTCCTCTTAAACTTGGAGCAGGAATTGCTTCAACTTTTTCTATCTCTTCATTCATCCAGTATCTGAAAATATCAAGGCGATGACACCCTTCTTCAAAATAATACCCTCCTACTTTCATAGGTTCAGCACGCCAGTCTCCTTCCTTTTTTTTAAAACCAGAACCACCGGGACAATGAATAAAGTATATATTTTTAACTTCTCCTATTTCTCCATTATCTATAATATCTTTTATTCTTTTACTCATTTTTGAATATCTCATTTCAAAATCAACCTGTAAATATCTTCCACTCTCTTTTTCTGCTTTAATTACTTCTTTTATTTCTTCTCTATTCAATCCAAGCGGCTTTTCGCAAAATACATATTTTCCTTTTTTTAAGGCATCTATTGAAATCTTTGCATGAAGGTAATTTGGAGTTCCAACATAAACAACATCAATTTCTCTATTTTCAAGAAATTCTCTATAGTCGCTATAACCTTTTATATTAAATTCTTCACATATGATTTTTCTTTTTTGGTCATTTATTTCACAAATACTATGAAGTTTTACAAATGGAAAATCTTTTATTCCCTTACATAATCTATAACCAACGCCACCTGTACCTATAATTCCAACATTTAATCTATTCATTTAAGGCCCTCCTTTAAAAATTTAATCGCACTTGAAAGCATTTTCTTTGTAATTTTATGTTCAACTTCCTCTTCATAAGTAAAAACAGATTTTGGCAATCCTTCTTTTTTACATCTATCTTCAATTGCCTTTACAAAACTTCTATACATAACTTCCGGACTCCCAGGGTCTTTAGAACCCCAACCAAAGAAAATTTTTCTTGGCGGAATCAAGGAAACAACCTGGTCCCAATCAATGCCTGCTTTAACCATATAAGGGACATAATGGTAAAGACAGTGGCATAAACGGAATTGATAGAATTGATGTCTCAATGTGCAGAAACTAAAAAAACAAACACTTGCTTTTATTTTTTCATTGACAGAGGTTAATATATAATTCTGGGTACTTCCTCCTGAATGACCTATAGAACCTATTGATTTGGCTCCTAAAAATTCAAGGACTTCTATACCTCTTGAATTATCCCAGACAGATTTCCAGCATAAACTTTTCCCTCTTGATATAAGTTCCATATCTGTAATTATTTCGTCAAAAAAATTTTTTGAATACCCCCATTGTGCCTTTCTTTCTCCAAAACATAAAGCATCTGGCGCAAGAACCCTGAAACCCTCTAATGCTAAAATATAACTATACTGTTTCGGGTCATCAGGGTTTGGTTTACAATGAGTATCTTTACCAACAAGAAAAACATCATCTCCACCATGTTCATGTATTGACAAAATTCCAGGAGCATCTTTTTTTATATCTTTTTTAAAAAGATGGTATGCAGGAACTTTCTCCCCTTCATCAACAAAATATTCAACTTTTTGTTTGATAATTCCACCATCAATTTCTTGTTCATCTACTATTTTAAGATTAAGGAGTACTTTAGGTTTTTTAAATTCTCCAAGAAGAGATAGAAATCTTTTTTTAATCTCTTTATGGCTCAGTTTTTTCGGATAGTTTTCTGGTTTTCCAATAAAATTTTCAGGTATTTTTACCATTTTCCTCTAACTTCTCAGAGAAAAATAAAAAAAATTATTTTTACCAACTTTTTCTATTTTTTAATATTTTAACATACTCAATTTTAAGTGCAAAATTTTGCAAGGATAACCTTAAAGAATAATATATGGCAAAATAGAATGAGTTTAATATTTATTATCTTTTCAATATTTTTATAAAGAAATTAAATTATATTAATGTTAGTAGTGCTTGAAAACTTCACCTACCTTTGAGTGAATTGTAGAATTCTATTAAATAAAGTTTGGAAATTAGGTGGGATAGAATATAAAATAAAGAAGAAATGAAGGGAAGGGTAAAAGATATTGCAAAAGAACTTGGTTTTGATTTAATTGGATTTTCAAAATGTAAAAAAGTAACAGAAGAATTTGCAGAATTTTATTTTAAGTGGATTAAAAATAATTTTCATGGAGACTTAAAATATCTTGAGAGAAATATTGAGAAAAGATTTAACCCTAAAAATTTACTTCCTTCAGGGAAAACAATTATATCTCTTGGTGTAAATTATTACTCAGAAATCCCTCAAGATTGTATATTCCCAAGATATTTAACAAAAGTTGACTATCATATTGTAATAAAAAATATGTTAAAAGAATTTGTTGAAATATTGAAAAAAGAAATAAAAGATTTAGAATATAATTTTTTTGTTGATTCTGGACCAATTTTAGAAAAATACTGGGCAAAAAAATCTGGTATCGGTTTTATTGGAAAAAATTCTTTAATAATTAATCCTAAATTTGGTTCATTCATTTTTCTTTGTGAAGTAATAATAAATAAAGAATTTGATGAGGATAAAGAAATAGAAAATTTATGTGGAAATTGTGAAAAATGTATTGAAAGTTGTCCTACTGGTGCAATTACAAAAGAAGGGATTATTGATGTTACAAAATGTATATCTTATTTAACAATTGAAAAGAAAGAGTTAACAGAGGAGGAAAGAAAAATTATTAAAAAAGGAAATAAAATCTTTGGATGTGAAATATGTCAAGAGGTATGTCCATTTAATAAAGATTTAAAAGAAACAGAAAAAGATGAATTAAAAATAGCAGAGAAATTAAAAGATTTAAAATTTGAAGAACTTAAAAATGTATCTTTATTACAACTGAAAGAACTTTTTAAAACCACTGCTGTTAGGGGGAAATTGATAAAATTAAACCCTAACTTCCCACAAATTTAAGTAATAGGTATTTTAACATATTTGTTTTAAAAAGAGAAAATATATTTTCTACGAAAAAATAATTAGGAGTTTTTTTCTGAATCCGTTGATAATAGTCTATTCCAAGGCAATTCTTCAAAACCATCTTTAAATTTTTCCTATTATAAATTTA
>JAMWCO010000072.1 GCA_023818785.1 Candidatus Omnitrophota bacterium | reverse complement strand
TGCAGGACTTGAAGAGAGGCATGTTTAGGAATTAGGACGAATAGGAGTAATTCCTATGCCGAGTGGCGACCGTAGCCAGCATTTCACGAAGTGAAATAACTAATTGCTGGCGAAGGCGCCAAGTCCTGCACCGCCCAAACTAAAGGAAACGAGAAAAACTTAATTAGTTCTTTGTAAAACTTAAATAGGGATAATTGCAGGACTTGAAGAGAGGCATGTTTAGGAATTAGGACGAATAGGAGTAATTCCTATGCCGAGTGGCGACCGAAGCCAGCATTTCACGAAGTGAAATAACTAATTGCTGGCGAAGGCGCCAAGTCCTGCACCGCCCAAACTAAAGGAAACGAGAAAAACTTAATTCTGAAACTTTTTTAAAAATTATTCATCTAAATTTTAAAAAAGGAGGACACAAAAATGATAGAAAAAATTATAGGAATAGACCTTGGAACAAGTAATTCTTCTGCTGCAATTATGGAGGGAGATAAACCTGTCATTATACCAAGTGCAGAAGGAACAACAATTGTTGGAGGTAAAGCATTCCCTTCTTATGTTGCCTTTACTAAGGATGGTCAAGTACTTGTTGGAGAACCTGCAAGAAGACAAGCAGCAGTTAATCCAGAAGGAACTGTTTTTGCTGTTAAGAGGAAGATGGGAACAGATTATAGATATCATATTTATGGTAAGACATATACTCCTGAACAAATTTCTGCTTTTATTTTACAAAAAATAAAGAAAGATGCTGAACAATTTCTTGGATATCCAATTAAAAAAGCAGTTATTACAGTTCCAGCATATTTTAATGATAATCAGAGACAAGCAACAAAGGATGCAGGGACGATTGCTGGTCTTGAAGTTATTCGTTTGATAAATGAACCAACTGCTGCTTCACTTGCATATGGTCTTGATAAATTAAAAGAAGAGTTAAAAATACTTGTTTTTGATTTTGGAGCAGGAACACTTGATGTAACAATAATGGAAATGATGGGAGGAGTTTTTAAAGTTTTATCAACAAGCGGAGATACACAACTTGGTGGAACAGATATGGATAATGCTTTGATTGAGTATATTGTTGAAGAATTTAGAAAGGAAACAGGAGTTGATCTAAGAAATGATAAGATGGCTATGATGCGACTTAAAGAAGCATCAGAAAAAGCCAAAATAGAATTATCATCAGTTGTAGAAACAGAGATAAATTTACCATTTATAACAGCAGACCAAACAGGCCCAAAACATCTTGTAATGAAAATAAGGAGAGCACTTCTTGAAGAACTTGTTACTCCTATAATAGATAGATGTAAAGGTCCTGTTGATAGAGCAATTGAAGATGCAAAACTTAAAAGGTCTGACATAAACAAAGTAATTCTTGTTGGTGGACCTACAAGAATGCCTATTGTTCAAAAGTTTATTCAGGATTATATAGGGATTCAACCTGAAAGAGGAGTAGATCCGATGGAGTGTGTTTCTATTGGTGCTGCAATTCAAGGAGCAATTCTGGGTGGAGAAATGAAAGATAAAGATATTTTACTACTTGATGTTACTCCTCTTTCACTTGGAGTTGAGACACTTGGAGGAATATTTACAAAAATTATTGAAAGAAATACAACAATACCTACAAAAAAAAGTCAAATATTTACAACTGCTGCTGATAATCAGACATCTGTTGAGATAAATGTTTTACAAGGTGAAAGACCTATGGCAAAAGATAATCTTTCTCTTGGTAGATTTCATCTTGATGGGATTCCTCCTGCTCCAAGAGGTGTTCCTCAAATAGAAGTAACTTTTGATATTGATGCTAATGGAATTTTACATGTTTCTGCTAAAGACCTTGGTACTGGAAGAGAACAATCTATAAGAATAACTGGTTCAAAGAAATTATCCCAAGAAGAAATTGAGAGGATGGTAAAGGAAGCAGAAAAATATGCTGAAGAGGATAAAAAATTAAGAGAAATAGCAGAACTTTCAAATCAAGCAGATTCTTTGATTTATACAGTTAATAAAACATTAAAAGAACATGGTAATAAATTAAGTGAAAACGAAAGAAAAGAAATAGAAGAAAAGATAAATAATTTGAGAAAGATAATTGAATCTGACACAAAAACAGCAGAACAAATCAAAAAAGGGATTGAAGAACTTGAAACAGCATCTCATAGACTTGCCCAGATTTTATACCAGCAGGCACAAACTCAAACTGCTCAGTCAGAAAGTAAAGAAAAATCTAAAGATGAAAAAGTAGTTGATGCTGAATATAAAGTAGAAGACGAAAAAGACCAAAAGTAATTATCCGAACCGGGTTCGGAATTTATAGGCCCTTGATTTGTATATCAGTAGGATGTTCAATAATTATTGTATAATATATTTCTTTTTTCCCTTTTGGCTCCAATTCAATTTCCCACACATATATACCTTTTTTATCTTGCCAATCTTTTTGATTTGGTTCTAAACTCAAATCTTTTATTTTTACTTTTATTCTTTCATCTTCTGAAATAGGCATTGCTTCAAATAATTCAATTTTTACTTTCTTATTTTTATAATTTTCAAGAGTAATTTTGTATCTTAATGTTATTCGTTTTATTTTACCAAATAAACTTTCCTCCAATTTTCTTCCTATTTGTTCTCTTTTTACCTTTAGATTTTCATCTACTCCTAAATATAAATCAAACTCTTCTCCAGGAGCAATATTTTCTATACTTGAGGAACCAACAAAGTCACCCTCTAAAAATATATTTACTCTTCCAGAAAGTAATTGTAAATTATCACCATTTGTAACTCTTGTCACTAAGTAAGCATAATTAGATAAACGGGGATAAGTTGAATATTGAAAGTTTCCTTTTAAAACTTGTGAAAAAATAGGAATTTTATGTTCTGACCAATCTGATTTAATATCTACTTTACGATTAATTTTATATAAAATAGAAATACCTCTTTCTTCTACTTTCCCATATTCTACTTCAAGTTTTGGTTCTTTTAATATTCCCTTTTCTTCATTTTCCATTATCCCTATTTCTCTTCTTATTATTGGCTGCCAAGGAGTTAAAATCCAAGGATAAATATCTGGCATTCTTCCGCCAATTGTGGGTTTTGCTGTAGACAAATAAATATCTACATTTTCCCATTCTTCACCTGTTTTCTGTTTTACAATTCCATAACAGACAAGTTCTACTTCAGATTTTTCAAAATTTGCTCTTGCATCATATATTGGTTGCCATACTGCCTCTTTTACTAAATAAGAAACTTTTAATTCAAAATTTCCATCTTTTAAAACTTCTAAATCTACTATAATTGACCTTTTTAATTTCTTTTGAGGACCAGATATTTGCTCAAGTTCTCTTTTTAGAACATCTAATTTATTAATTAAATTCCTTATTCTTATCTCTGTTTCAATAAGTTGAGAATAATTTTCTTTTAGTTTTAAGTCAAGAAATTTAAGTATTTCATCAAGTTCTTTTATAGAAGGAATTTTTGTAACTAAATCCTTAGGTATTTGCTGACTTGAAAATAATCTTATAGAATCTAAAAAACTTTTTTCTTCTAAAATTAATTTTTTGAAATTTTCTTCTCTTTTAATTTCATCTTCAATCATTTGAATTCCTTCTTTTAATTCCTTTATTCTTTTTGAAGGAAACTCTTCAAGAAATTCTTTCTTTAATTTTGCACCATATAGTTTTACTTCTTGTTTACCTATGATGGAAATTTTTAACGAATTCTCATCAATTTCAGGTATAATATCAGAAAAGATGAGTTCATAATTTCCTTTTTTTAAATTGCATGACACAACTCGAGATACTAAAGCAGATTCAGGATAAACAATAACTTCACTGATTTTAGAATTAACTTCAATTCTTTCAACAGTAAAAATATAACCTGAAAAAAAGATAAAAAATAAGAAAAAATTTAAAATTAACTTTTTCATTCTCCCCCTTTTTTAAAATTATTATTTTTGTTCAATTAGTTTTAAGTGTTTTAAAGTTGTTAATGAACCTCTTTCATATTCTTCAAGTTTTATCTGTATAAATTTTATTGCTTGTTCAATATTCGGTATTAAAACATATTCAAGAGCATTTACCCTTCTTCTTGTTCTTTCAATTTCTTCTGCAAAACTTATCAGTTTATTCTCAAATTCATAAATAATAAATAAAAATTTAAGTATTCTTAATCCTTCTTTAATCAGATAATTTTTATAAGGAGAGAGAAAGTGATTAAGAGAAAATTCTCCTTTTATATCAATTTCTATTTTATCTATAGGTATATTAAATATCCTTTTTCTTTTTAGTTGATACTCTATATTGAAAGAAGACCTTTTAAGAAAATATTCCCATTCTTTTTCTTCTAAGATACCTCTTAAAACTAAAACTTTCTTACAAAACCAAATAAATTCTTCTTCAAACTTTTCTCTTTCTTTTCTTAGAATATAAATCAATTTTCTAAATTCAATTAAAAGTTGTTCTTCTTTATCTTTTAAAAGTTTGTGTCCTCTTTTAGCAATAGAAATTCTTTTTTTTAATTTTAATAATTCCATTCTTGTAGGATTTGCTTTAATTTTCATTTTTATTTCCAGTATTTTTCCATTATATGAGTAGGAATTCTCTTTATATCTAATTTAGGGATCAATTTAAGAAGTTTCCATCCTATATCTAATGTTTCTTCAATTCCTCTATTTTCGTTTAATCCTTGATTTATAAATTCTTCTTCAAATTTTCTTGCAAAATTTAAATGTGCAACATCTGACTCAGTTAAAGCTGCTTCTCCAAGAACCATGGCAAGTTCTTCTGCTTCTTTCCCTCTTGCATATGAAGCAAAAAGTTGGCTTGCAAGAGAAGGATGGTCTTCTCTTGTTAATTTTTTACCTGTCTCTTTATCAACTCCTATTCCTTTATCTCTTAACCTTGAAAGAGAAGTCAATATATCAATAGGCGGATAAATCCCTTTTAAGTGTAAAGACCTTGATAGAATTATCTGTCCTTCTGTGATATAGCCAGTTAAATCAGGTATTGGATGTGTTTTATCATCCTGGGGCATAGTTAAAATTGGTATTTGAGTTATTGAACCTTCTTTACCTTTAATTCTTCCAGCCCTTTCATATATTGTTGCAAGGTCAGTGTATAGATAAGAAGGATATCCTCTTCTTCCCGGAATTTCATCTCTTGCTGCAGATATTTCTCTTAATGCTTCTGCATAATTTGTCATATCAGTTAAAATTACAAGCACATGCATCCCAAGTTCAAATGCAAGATATTCAGCAGCAGTTAATGCAATTCTTGGAGTTGATATTCTTTCAATTGCAGGTTCATCTGCAAGATTAATAAATATAACACATCTTTCAATTGCTCCTGTCCTTTTAAATTCTTCTTGAAAGAATTCTGCTTCTTCAAAAGTTATTCCCATTGCTCCAAAAACAATTGCAAATTTTTCTTCTTTTTCAGTTAATATTTTTGCTTGTTTGACTATTTGAGTAGCAAGTAAATTATGTGGAAGTCCTGAACCAGAAAATATAGGAAGTTTTTGCCCTCTTACTAAACTATTTAATCCATCAATTGCAGAGATTCCAGTCTGTATAAATTCTGATGGATAGTCCCTTCTTGTAGGGTTTATTGGGAATCCATTAATATTAAGGTATTTTTCAGGGATTATTTCAGGTCCACCATCTCTTATTTTACCCATTCCTGTAAATATTCTTCCAAGTATTAATGGAGAAACAGGAAATTCTATTGGTTTTCCTGTAAATCTAACTTTTACTTCACTTAAACTTAAACCAGTAGTCCCTTCAAAAGTTTGAACAAGTGCTTTATCTTTTTCTACTTCAAGAATTTTGCCAAGTCGTTTTTCTTGATTTTGAATAATTTCAACGAGTTCACCATAACCTGCACCTTCAACACCTTCAACAAGAATTAAAGGACCTATTATATTTTTTACACTTTCATACCTTTTAAGTAAATTCATTATGTTTTTCATAATTATTAGATTATAATAATAAAAAAAGAACATGTCAAGAATGGAGGAAAAGATGGTATTAAATTATAAAAAAGCAGGTGTAGATGAAGGCAAAGCAGGGAAACTCGTTGATTTTATAAAAGAAAAAGCGAAAAAGACATTTACAGAAAATGTTATTGGAGATATTGGTTTTTTTGGTGGATTTTTTAAAATACCTTTGGAATTTAAGAATCCAGTTTTTGTTTCTTCAACTGATGGAGTTGGAACTAAAATTTTGATTGGTCAAATTATGGATATTTATAAAAATCTTGGTATTGACCTTGTTGCGATGAATTGTAATGATGTTTCTGTTTGTGGTGCAAAAGTCCTTTTTTTTCTTGATTATATTGCTGTTGGTGAAATCAAAGGTAGGAGGGAAAAAGAAATAATAGAAGGAATTGTTGAAGGATGTAAAGTTGCAGAGTGTTCTTTGATAGGCGGAGAAATATCCCAAATGAAAGATATTTATGGAAAAGATGGTTTTGACCTTGCTGGTTTTTGTATAGGAATTGTTGAAAAAAATGAAATAATAGATGGAAAGAAAGTGAAAAAAAATAATGTTTTAATTGGTATCTCTTCAAATGGTGTACACAGTAATGGATTTTCACTTATAAGAAAAATTTTTAAAAAAAGAGATTATAGTAAATATTATGATGAACTTGGGAAGACACTCGGAGAAGAACTTTTAAAACCAACCCATATTTATTCACCATTTCTTTATGAAATTTCTTCTTATAAACTAATAAATGCATCTTGTCATATAACAGGCGGTGGAATTGAAGGTAATTTAATAAGGGTTCTTCCAAAAAAGACAAAATGTATAATAAATAAAGATTCATGGGAAGTCCCTATTATTTTTAAAATTATACAAAAAACAGGAGGAATATTTGAAAAGGAGATGTTTAATGTATTTAATATGGGACTTGGTTTAATTTTAATTGCAGAAAAAGAAAGAGTTGAAAAAATTTTAGAAATTGCAAATAAATATAAATATAAACCATATATTATAGGAGAAGTTGATGAAGGAGAAAGAGAAGTTAAAATATTATGAAAGGATTATTTATAAACCCTCCTATTTATGATTTCTCTGCTTATGATTTATGGGCAAAACCACTTGGTTTTTTAAGAATAATTGATTTATTTAAGAAAAATGGATTTGAAATTTTTTATTTTGATTTTATGGATAGAA